>NZ_PIZM01000012.1 GCF_002835465.1 Psychromonas sp. psych-6C06
AGGACAGCTGGGTTCCGCTGGAGCGCCCTGAACCGCATCGGTATCCACACCTACAGGCTCACCAGGTCCGACTGCCAACACCTCCACCGACTGCTACTCCAGCACCGACTGCTACTCCAGCACCGACTGCTACTCCAGCACCGACTGCTACTCCAGCACCGACTGTAACGCCAGCACCGACTGCTACTCCAGCACCGACTGTAACGCCAGCACCGACTGTAACGCCAGCACCGACTGCTACTCCAGCACCGACTGCTACACCAGCACCGACTGCTACACCAGCGCCAACAGCTATTCCAACACAACCACCTGCTGAAGGTCTATGTGCTGATTTCAATGTATACCCTGATTGGACTCAAGAAACTTACGCAACTGGTGGTGACATCATGGTTGTAGATGGTATCGCTTACGCTGCTAAGTACTACACATCAAGTAAGCCTGGTAGTGATGATACTTGGGAACTTCACTTAAACTGTGACGGTACAGCACCTGGTACAGCACCACTTCTTTCTTTACGTGTTCCTGCGGATCCAGTTAGCCTGAAACTTAATGGCTGGCCAAGTGACTTCGTTGTAGCTGGTCCATCATCAGATGCGCCTTCTACGATTGTTGTTGATTCTATTAACACTGCTGATCTAGCTGATTACGCTAAATTAACAAGTGCACTAGAAGCATTAATCCTAGCTGCTGAAAAAGCAGGCTCTGCATCTATTATCATCAACAGTGATGTACTTGATTCACTTACTGGTAACAAAGGTGCTGCACTAAACTCAGTTGCTGTTAAACAAGCGTTAACTGAAGCGGTAACATTAACTGGTGCAAACATTAGCGATAGCGAAATCAATGCACTAAGTGATGATGTGAAAGGTTTAGCGTTAGCGCAAAACTTAATTATGTCTAATGTTGCTCCTGCTGCTACGTTCGGTTGGCAGTTAAGCATTGGTGATTTTGCATTCAATACTCACTCTGGTAAACAATCAGTATGGGATGAAGCATCTGAAGCAACTGCTGATCTTCTTTACAGCCTAGGTTTATACTCTGGCGCATCAAAAGCTGATTTCATCGCTTTCACTAAGTCTGCTCAAACTGCAAGTCTAACAAGTGATCAATGGCATAATGCTTTAGAATACGTTAAGCAAGTAACGGACTTCGTTGAAGCGCCTGCAATGCTTTCTTCGGTACCTACTTCACAAGCAACAAATTACTTCATGGGTAACACGTTAGGTGATAGTAAGATCCGTAAAGCGGCTGCAAATAACATCTTTGCAGTACTATTTGATCAAGATAGCGAAGCGCTAACAAGCAAAATTGCTACTTACCAAACAGCTAAGGTTCCATTGTACTACGTAGGTGCAGGTGCTGCAGCAACGCCACTAACAAGCATTCCTTCTTTAAATGCTGAATTAGCGGCAATTGAAAGTGTTGTTGATAGTGAAGTATTCCTTTACGAAACACCTAACCTTCAATGGGTTCCTTCTACTATCTACAAGTGGAATGACTTCTTAACTGGCTTAAACTCAATGCACAATGTTGGTGTAGCGGGTAACAAGTTCTGGTTAATCGATGAAAATGCGGATGATGCAACTAATGCAATGTACGCTAAAGTAGCTATCGCAGCTTTCCTATCACAAAGTATGCAAGAAACAATTCGTTTTGATGCATGTGATGAGAATAACTGGTCTGAAGTAAAATACGGCGCAGCTGTAGATTACCCAATGACAGCAAGTTGTGGTCAGCTAGGTCAAAAATACGCTGATTACGGAACACACCCTGTATCAGGTAACGATCATCCATACTCTTGTCCTCGTGACAACAAAATGGAGCAAACTGCACTTACTCACGCTAAATGGTACGGTGCTCCAGCACCAATCTTCGTAGCACCAGATGCGGTACTTGAAGAGAAAGGTCTATTAGTAAATGGTAATGTTGGTCGTTGGACTAACGCTGGTCACTGTATGACTGTTCCTGAAGCAATCGATAGCTCTAAGCAAGTTTACGATCGTGGCGAGTGTCAAGTATACCCAGGACAAAAAGCAGGTAAATTCATCTGGGACGGTAGTGATACTACTGGTACAGTTGAAGGCTGTGGTTGGTGGGGACGTGGTGTAATTCAAACCACTGGTCGTCAAAACTTTGGTACGCTTAACCACTTCGTAGGTCGTTCACATGTTGATCCAGCTACAATCGGTACAACAATTGACGGTACTACAGTTGAAGCAGCACCAGAAAGCCCGCTATACGCTGATTTAGATTTATGTTCAAACCCAGGCTTAGTTTGTAGTTCTGAAGAGCATAAAGAGATCAAATGGATTGCTGGTTTATTCTTCTGGGTTAGCTCAGTACAAGCATACAACGATGAAGGTGGCGCATACGCTGACTGGAACTACCATAAAGAGCTTAAAGCTTATGTAGATGGTGGTTTAAAAGGTACAGCATTTGTTGACGCAGTATCTGGTATCGTAAACCGTGGTTGTCCAGATGATCACTGTCCAGTAAGTGGTGAAGTACATGCGATTGAAGAACGTCGTGCAAACTTCAACTTAGTATTACAAAAACTAGGTCTAAACCCTCAATAAAAACAACTAGTTTATATTGAAACTAATAAAAGCCAGTCGGTAATTACCGACTGGCTTTTTTTTTAACTGCGATGTTATTAATCGCGCTATTCGATATGCAAAAGTTACCTATCCTAAGTCATCACTTCTGTATTGGTTATCGTTCTGACCTATTCCTATTTATATTCTTCTGAAATGATGAACTGTTGTTACCTGAGCATCATTTTTTAATGAGCAGTATTGGTAAATCAGTTTATTTATCCTAGTGTTATATAACTAGGGCGACTAATAACATAGGTGGTACAGATGACTTCAACTCTTAACCAGAAAAATGATATCTTAGAGCAAATATTTACCCAGTTAAAAAAACACTTCAGCGAAAAAGAACAAAAGACCTTACAGTTATTTATTAACAGTGTTTATCGTGATGTTTCGGTTGCGGATTTAACGCAAATATCGCAGGAAGATCTTAATGGTTTAACGGTTTCTTTATGGCGTGAAGCATTATTACGAAAAGGTGATGATGCGAAAATTAAAGTATTTAATCCCGATGTTGAGCAGGATGAGTGGCAATCAGCACATACTGTTATTAGCGTAATATGTCGTAATATCCCCTTTGTTATTGATACCCTAAAACTGGTTATAAATGAGTTAAACATAAAGTTGCACCGTGTATTTTATTGCGAACTGTGTAGCGAACGTGGAAAATCAGGAAAACTCACCTCGTTAAATGCCACCTCTGCCGATGAGCTATTACTCTATTTTGAAATTGATCAAACGACCTCTAATAGTGAACGTGAAAAAATACAGACAAGTATTGAAAATGCATTGTTCGATGTTGCACTGGTGGTCGATGACTTTAGTGCATTAACTCGCAAAGTGAAGCAGGAGTTAAAATATAGTAAAGGGGATAAATCCAGTGAAAATTTTAACGATATAGCTGAGCAACAAACATTTTTAACATGGTTATTAGATGATCACTTTACCTTTATTGGCTGTGACCAGTTTAGTGTCGAAAAGGGGAAAATTAGCAGTGTTAAAAATAGCCAGCTTGGACTTTTAAAGCGTGATGATTTTTTACGGGAACCACTCCCCTTTGAGCTTGTTGATACCTTAAAAAAACAATCGCTTATTCATTTTAGTAAAGCCTCGCAGCGCGCCATGGTGCATCGTCCTGCCTATCCAGATGTTATCTATATTAAACGCTTTAATGAACAGGGGGAGTTAGTTTCAGGGCATCGCTTTATCGGCCTGTATACCTCTTCTGTTTATAGCGGTAGCCCTAAATTAATTCCTATTGTTCGCCGCAAAATCAACAACGTTTTAGCGCAATCCGGCTATAGCCAAGGCAGCCATTACTTCAAAGAGTTGTCGCAAATTTTATATACCTTCCCGGTTGAAGATTTATTGCTGTGTAACGAAGCAACTCTGCTCAGCAATGTCATTGAAGTTTTACATGTGCAAGAGCGTAAAGATCTGAAGTTATTTATGCGTTGTGCGGGTAACAAACAGTTTGTTATTGCAACGCTCTATGTACCACGAGATATCTATAGCACCAAAGTACGCCTTACCTTTGAAGAGTTGATTTGCCGAACATTAGAGGTCGAAGATATCGACTTTCAGACCTACCTTAGTGAATCTAACCTTGCTCGTTTACGTGTCGTATTACGTTTGAAGTCGCCACTTGATCAAGTGTTAGAGGAGCAGGCCATTCAAGAGCGAATGAAACAATTGACTCGTCGTTGGGACGAAGAGCTACACGTTGCTTTGATTGATCAATTTGGCGAGGAAAAAGGGGTTCAATTAACTAAAAAATATATTGAAGCTTTTCCAAGTAGTTATCAGGATAGCTTTAGTTCACGTGTTGCTGTTGCCGATATTGAACGTATCGAATCGCTTTACGGCGATGATAATCGCTCTATGGCATTACGTTTTTATCGTTCTATTGAACCAAACAGTAGCGAGTTAAAATTAAAACTATTTCATCAAGATGGCGCGTTATTGCTTTCTGACTTGATCCCTATTTTAGAAAATATGGGATTAAAAGTGGCGGAAGAGTACCCCTATAAAGTCGTGCCAACAGGGGAAAAGTACTTTTGGTTATATGATTTTACCTTGATCTATTCGCAGGCGAAAAATTTCGATCCCGATGCGCATCGAGATCGATTTGCCGATGCATTTTTATCAGTCTGGTACGCTAAAACAGATAACGATGCTTTCAATAAATTGATTTTGGGAGCTAGCCTAACCTGTCGTGATATCGTCATGTTACGTGCTTACGCAAAATACTTGAAACAACTGCGCTTTGGTTTTAGTCATCTGTCGATTGCCAAAACCTTACTTTCGCACAGTAAATTAGTGAAAGAGATCGTTGCATTGTTCAATCTGCGTTTTAACCCTGAAAATAGTTGTGACTTAGAAAAACAAAACAAACTACGCAATAAAATTTTAACGGCGCTTAATGATGTTACTAACCTTAATGAAGATAGAGTCTTACGCAAATATGTTGAACTGATCATGGCCACGGTTCGCTGTAATTATTTTCAAACTGAGCAGGGGCAGCCGCACGATTACGTAAGCTTTAAGTTTGATCATAACCTGATCAGTGAAATTCCTTTGCCGCGTTTAAATTACGAAATATTTGTCTACTCGCCTCGCGTTGAAGGTGTACATCTTAGAGGTGGAAAGGTGGCTCGCGGTGGTTTACGTTGGTCAGATCGTGGTGAAGATTTCCGTACCGAGGTACTTGGCCTGGTAAAAGCGCAACAGGTTAAGAATTCAGTCATTGTTCCTGTTGGGGCTAAAGGTGGCTTTGTTGCTAAAAAACTCACTCAGAAAATGGATCGTGAAACCTTCATGGCAGAAGGGATCAGCTGTTATAAGATATTTATCACCGCATTACTGAGCATCACTGATAACTTGGATGCTGACAAGGTGATTCCACCTCGTGATGTTATTTGCTATGACAATGAAGACCCTTACTTAGTCGTTGCCGCGGACAAAGGTACAGCTACTTTCTCGGATATTGCTAACGAATTAGCAACGGACAGACATTTTTGGCTTAATGATGCTTTCGCTTCAGGTGGTAGCAATGGCTATGATCATAAAAAAATGGGGATTACAGCACGTGGTGCTTGGATCAGTGTGCAGCGTCATTTCCGTGAATTAGGTACAGATGTGCAAACTAAACCGATTAGTGTTATCGGTATTGGTGATATGGCTGGTGATGTGTTCGGTAATGGTATGTTGAGTTCTAAATGCATCTCTTTATTAGCCGCTTTTAACCACTTGCATATCTTTGTTGACCCGACTCCCCTTGATTTAGAGGCGAGTTTTAATGAGCGTTTACGTTTGTTTGAAACACCACGCACTGGCTGGGCTGATTATGATAAAAAGCTAATTTCCAAAGGTGGGGGGATTTTTGAGCGTAGTGCTAAATCAATTGATGTCACACCAGAAATGGCGAAGCGATTTGATATCTATCAAAAACAGGTAACACCAACAGAATTAATCACTATTTTATTAAAAGCCCAGGTTGATCTACTTTGGAACGGTGGTATTGGTACCTATGTTAAAGGGACTGAAGAAACACATGCCGATGTTGGTGATAAAGCCAATGATGTGTTACGTGTTAATGGTAATGATTTACGCTGTGCGGTGGTCGGTGAAGGCGGTAATTTAGGCTTTACACAGCGTGCACGTATTGAATATGCACTTAACGGTGGTCTTTGTTTCACCGATGCTATCGATAATGCAGCAGGGGTAAACTGTTCTGATTTAGAAGTGAACATTAAGATATTACTTGATAAATTAGTGGAAAAAGGTGACTTAACGGTTAAGCAACGTAATGTTTGGCTAGTTAATATGACCGATGAAGTTGCACAGATTGTACTTGCGAACAACTATCGCCAAGCACAATCAATAAGCCTCTCGTATCTTGAAGGCTTCAAGCGTATTGAAGAGTTTCGTCGCTTGATCATCGATTTAGAAGAAAAAGGTAAGTTAAACCGTGCCTTAGAGTTTATCCCGAATGATGATGTGTTAAATGAATATAAAAGTACGCAGCGTGGATTAACCCGTCCTAGCATTGCTGTCATGTTGTCATATGCGAAGAATGAATTAAAAGAAGCACTGGCAAATGAAAAAGTTGCGGATGACCCTTACTTATTAAAAGAAGCGGAAAAAATATTTCCTGCCTCTTTAGTGAAGAAATATCAAAAAGAGGTGCATCAACATCCACTAGTGACAGAGATTGTTGCAACGCAAGTAAGTAATGATCTCTTTAACAGCATGGGACCAACTTTTGCACAGCGTATTATGGCTAGTGCAGGCTGTTCCTTCTTGGATGTTTGTAAAGCTTGGGTTGCTGCCCGTGATATTTTCGCAATGGCTGAAACACTACTGGAGATTGAGGCATTAGATAATAAAGTCAGTACTAAAGTACAAGGGGTTTTAATTGAACGTTTAAAACGTATGGTGCGACATGCAACACGCTGGCTGGTCAGAAATCATCGTGCTGACCTTGATACTGGTGCGTTAGTTAAACGTTATAAACAACCGTTAAAAGAGTTAGTTTCTCAGCTCGACACTTTATTGATTGGTAGCTCTATTTTACATCGCCAGTCAGTGATTGAATGTTTCGTTGAAGATAATGTGCCACGTGATTTAGCTGCTTCATTATCTAGTAGCGATCAAATATATGCGATGCTAGGTGTCATCTCTGTCGCTAAAAATGTTTCTATCAGTCCAGAACAAGCATTAAAAGTGTATTTCCACAGTGGCGAATCGTTGAAACTATTTGATATTAGTAAACAACTTAATCTGCTACCTGGAGACAGTCATTGGCAATCATTAGCGCGAGAGGCAATGCGAGATGATTTAGAGTGGCAACAACTGCGCATTAGTAAAGGCATTTTAGAGAAAGTTAAAGATGGTGTTGATATTAGTGATGCTTTTGTAGAATGGCATACATCGCATCATATTCTTTCTGAGCGCTGGCAACGAATGGCAGAAGCGATGCTTGCAGTGAGTAAGCCTGAATTTAGTATGTGTCAGGTTGCGTTGCGTGAATTATTAGATTTATCGCAAAACTAACAAAGCAATAAAATATAAAAATAGAGTTAGCACAACTGTGAGTCGTTACAGTTGTGCTTTTTGCTATTAAGACATCTATAAAACAATCTTTACATTTGTATTATTAATTAACCAATAAAGGCTTTGTCTCTATAAAACTTAACTTTTTATTCAACACTTTCTTAACAAATTTTTCAGTTAGTTATCACTCTTTTTAACTTTTGTTGAACAATGGCTAAAGTGATTTGTAAATCACAGTTTAACATTTGAGTTAGATCAATATTTACTAGACACTGGAGAAAAAAATTGTTAATTTCCTTTTACAAATCTAATTGGTATTACCATTTTACAACTGGTTCATAAAGGGCATCATGTCTTACACTAAAATCAAACAACCTAAACTAGCGGATGTGATAGAAAGTCGTATCGAAAGTATGATTTTAGATGGCTCGTTAGAGTTAGGGGAAAAGTTACCTGCAGAACGAGAGTTAGCTAAGCAGTTTGATGTGTCTCGCCCTTCGCTACGTGAAGCAATTCAGCGTCTAGAGTCTAAGGGGTTACTAACCCGTCGACAAGGTGGTGGCACTTACGTAAAAGAAGCATTACGAGAAAAACTAACTGATCCACTGTTTGAACTATTAAATACTCACCCTGAATCACAGTATGATCTGCTTGAATTTCGCCACGCATTAGAAGGGTTTTCGGCATATTACGCGGCACTTCGAGGAACAGCCGAAGACTTTGATAAAATAAAATCTTCATTTATTGCCATTGAGAGTGCTCAAAAAAGTGATAATCTGGATCTAGAGATTCAAAATGTTGCTCTTTTTTATCTTGCTGTTATTGAAGCATCACATAATGTCGTTTTTATGCATCTAGCACGCGGTATAAAGCCCTTATTAGAAAAAAATATTTCTGACAATGTTCGCCAATTATACGCGTATCCAGAAGTTGCTAAAAAAATTCATGAGCATCGTCTACAGTTGCTAGATGCTATTCTGTCTAAGCAACCTACGGTTGCACAAAAAGCATCTGCTCAACATCTTATATACATTGAAGAGACACGCTCAGTGATTTTACGTGAAGAAAGTTCATTTAAACGTGAATTAGGGCGGTTTTAATATTTTAATAGCCATTTAGATTACTTATTGCTAAGCACTGCAGTAGAGAATCTAAATCGTTATTGCGGTATACGTTCTGTGATATTACGTGGCTAAGTTTTTAAAGCTTATTGTTTTTAAACTTAATAAAATCACAAGGGGAGTTGGTTATAGCTATTTAGATTACTTATTGCTAAGCACCAAAGTAGAGAATCTAAATCGTTATTGCAGTACACGTTCTGTGATATTACGTGGCTAAGTTTTTAAAGCTTATTGTTTTTAAACTTAATAAAATCACAAGGGTAATTATTTAGATTACTTATTGCCAGAAGGCATTAACCACAGGTAGTGGGTGAATCTAAATAATTACAAAACAAACACTTAGCCACTTGGCTGAGATACTTAAGTATAGAGAAGGAAAGTGTCATGACTGACATCTTAAACAGTGATATTGATGCACAAGAAACTTCAGAATGGCTTGATGCACTAGCCAACATTCTTGAAGATGAAGGCTCTGAGCGCGCACAATTCATCCTTGAAAAAGTGATGGAAAAAGCACGTGCAGAGGGTGTTAACTTGCCACATGGCATTAACACAAACTATGTGAATACTATTCCTGCAAGCCAACAGCCAGCTTACCCTGGTGATGTGAAACTTGAGCAACGTATCCGTTCGATTATTCGTTGGAATGCAATCATGATCGTGATGCGTGCTTCTAAGAAAGACCTAGATTTAGGTGGCCACATGGCTTCTTACCAATCTGCGGCTGCGTTTTACGAAGTTTGTTTTAACCATTTCTTCCGTGCTCCTAACGCAACGGATGGTGGTGATTTAGTTTATTACCAAGGCCATATCTCTCCTGGTATTTATGCTCGTGCTTTTGTTGAAGGTCGTTTATCTGCTTCGCAACTTGATAACTTCCGTCAAGAAGTTGATGGTGAAGGTTTACCTTCATACCCGCATCCTAAATTATTACCTGAATTCTGGCAGTTCCCAACCGTTTCTATGGGTCTTGGTCCAATTTCAGCTATCTACCAAGCGCGTTTCTTAAAATACTTAAATGGACGTGGTCTTAAAGATACAACTGCGCAACGTGTTTACGCTTTCCTAGGTGATGGTGAGATGGACGAGCCAGAATCACGTGGCTCATTGTCATTCGCATCACGTGAAAAGCTAGATAACCTGTGTTTCTTAGTAAACTGTAATCTACAGCGTTTAGATGGCCCAGTTATGGGTAACGGTAGTATTATTCAAGAATTAGAAGGCCTATTCACTGGGGCTGGTTGGAATGTAGTTAAAGTTATTTGGGGCAGTAACTGGGATGCGTTACTTGCTAAAGATGTATCGGGTAAACTACTACAGCTGATGGATGAAACTGTTGATGGTGATTACCAAACGTTTAAATCTAAAGATGGTGCTTATGTTCGTGAGCATTTCTTTGGTAAATACCCTGAAACAGCTGCACTTGTTGCTGATATGACTGATGAAGAGATCTTCGCCCTGAAACGTGGTGGTCATGATTCATCTAAACTGTTTGCTGCCTTTAAAAATGCACAGGATACGATGGGTAAACCAACGGTTATTCTTGCTAAAACGGTTAAAGGTTACGGTATGGGCGCTGCCGCTGAGGGTAAAAACATTGCTCATGGCGTCAAGAAAATGAATGAGTCTCATATTCAAAGTCTGCGTGATCGTTTAGGTTTACAAGATCTATTATCTGACGATAAAGCTTCTGAATTACCTTATCTAACGCTTGAAGAAGGCTCTGAAGAATACAAGTACCTGCACGCACGTCGTGATGAATTACATGGCTACACACCACAACGTCTTCCTGAGTTTACTGAGAAACTAGCTGTTCCATCACTGGAAAAATTTGCGCCACTTTTACAAGAGCAAAAGCGTGAAATTTCTACAACAATGGCTTACGTGCGTATTCTTAACGTATTGTTAAAAGATAAAGGTATCGGTAAAAATATCGTACCAATTATCTGTGATGAAGCGCGTACCTTTGGTATGGAAGGTTTATTCCGTCAAGTGGGTATCTATAACCCAACAGGTCAAGAATATACGCCAGAAGACAGAGGCGTTGTTTCTTACTATAAAGAAGCGACATCAGGTCAAGTATTACAAGAAGGTATCAACGAACTTGGTTCAATGTCGTCTTGGGTAGCTGCAGCAACATCGTACAGCACTAATGACTTACCAATGATTCCATTCTACATCTACTACTCTATGTTTGGTTTCCAACGTATTGGTGATATGGCATGGTTAGCGGGTGATCAACAAGCACGTGGTTTCCTATTAGGTGCAACTGCTGGTCGAACTACGCTAAATGGTGAAGGTCTACAGCATGAAGATGGCCACAGTCATATTCAAGCAAACACTATTCCTAACTGTGTTTCTTACGACCCTACATTTGCTTACGAACTCGCGGTTATCGTACAAGACGGTATCGAGCGTATGTACGGTGATAACCCTGAAAACATTTACTACTACCTAACAGTAATGAATGAAAACTACGCAATGCCTGCAATGCCAGAAGGTGCTGAAGAGGGTATTCGTCGTGGTATCTACAAACTAAAATCGCACGAAGGTAGCCATAAAGTTCAACTACTGAGCTCTGGTACTATCATGAATGAAGTGACAAAAGCGGCACAAATTCTAAGCGAAGAGTACAACGTTGCATCGGATATCTTCTCAGTAACTTCATTCAATGAGTTAACTCGAGATGGTCAAGATGTAGAGCGTTACAACATGTTAAACCCTGAAGCACCAGCAAAAGAAGCTTACATCGCAACTGTATTAGGTGATGAACCGACAATTGCTGCTACGGATTACATGAAAAACTATGCAGAGCAAGTACGTGCGTTTATCCCATCTGATACATATAAAGTATTAGGTACAGACGGTTTCGGCCGCAGTGATAGCCGTGCCAACCTACGTCGTCACTTTGAGGTGAATGCGGGTTACGTTGTTGTAGCTGCACTGAATGAACTTGCAAAACGTGGTGATATTAAAGCATCTGTCGTAACAGAAGCGATTGCTAAGTTTGATATCGATACAAACAAAGTTAATCCTCTGTTTGCATAAACCAACTTATAATGAGTACTAACAAAACAGTGCTCATTAAATATTTAGGAAAATTATTATGTCTGAATTAAAAGATTTTTTACTGCCTGATATTGGTGCAGATGCCGCTGATGTTACTGATGTTCTTGTCTCGGTAGGTGATGTGATTGTTGAAGATCAAGATGTGATCTCAATTGAAGGTGATAAAGCGTCAATGGACGTACCGGCTGCATTTGGCGGTACGGTTAAAGAGATCAAAATGAATGTTGGTGACAGCGTTTCTGAAGGTCAAGTGGTGCTTGTCATTGAAGTTGCTGGTGAAGCGACAGCTGAAGCTCCTGCTGCACCTGTTGCAGAAAAGAAAGCACCAGAAGCTGCCCCGGCTGCTGCAAGCGAATTAAAAGAAGTTTGCGTGCCAGATATCGGCGGTGATGAAGTTGAAGTAACTGAAGTATTAGTCTCTGTTGGTGATGCGATTGTTGAAGACCAAGATATTTTATCTGTTGAAGGCGATAAAGCATCAATGGACGTACCAGCACCGTTTGCTGGTATTGTAAAAGAGATTAAAATCGCAGCTGGCGATAAAGTGTCTGAAGGCACATTAATCTTAATCGTTGAAGCTCAAGGAAGTGCGCCTGCAGCACCTGTCGCTTCTGCACCTGTTGAACCTAAGCCTGTTGTTGAGGCGCCTAAAGCAGCACCTGCTCCTGCTAAAGCCGCTGAACCTGTTACTACTGGTTCTATTAAAGCATCGCCTTCAGTACGTCGTGTTGCTCGTGAGTTTGATTTAGATTTAGCGAAAGTACCTGCGACAGGCAAAAAAGGTCGTATTACTAAAGAAGACGTTCAAGCGTTTGTTAAAGCACAATTGGCTATCGCAAAAAGCGGTGGCGGTGGTGGTTTACAAGTACTTCCGTATGCTGATATTGATTACTCTAAATTTGGTGAAGTTGAAGTTAAGCCACTTTCTCGTATTCAGAAGATCTCTGGCCCGACACTGCACCGTAACTGGGTAACTATCCCACACGTTACACAGTTCGATGAAGCTGATATCACTGATTTAGAAACGTTCCGTAAAGAGCAAAATGCCATTGCAGCTAAACAAGATTTAGGTCTTAAAATTAGCCCATTAGTATTTATGATGAAAGCGGTTGCTAAAGCATTACAAGCATACCCTAACTTCAACTCTTCACTGTCTACTGACGGTGAAAGTATTATCCTGAAGAAATATATCAATATCGGTATTGCGGTAGATACACCAAACGGTCTTGTTGTACCTGTTGTTAAAGATGTGATTAACAAAGGTATTTACGATATCTCTCGTGAGTTAGGTGAAATCTCTAAGAAAGCACGTGCTGGTAAATTAACTGCGAAAGATATGCAGGGTGGAAGCATGAGTATTTCTAGCCTTGGTGGTATCGGTGGTACGCAGTTTACACCTATCGTTAATGCGCCTGAGGTTGCTATCTTAGGTGTATCAAAATCAGCAATCAAACCAGTATGGAATGGCAGTGAATTTGCCCCTCGCATGATGGTTCCTTTAGCACTTTCATACGATCATCGCGTAATTGATGGTGCAGATGGTGCTCGCTTTATTACAGCAATCAATAATTACCTATCAGACTTACGTACTCTGATCCTGTAATAATGTTAACAGGTCGGCATTTGTCGACCTTTTATTTTGCATTTATTTAACATTTAAATAGAATCAAACACTATTTAAATCGTTCATATTATTGTGATCCGTACAGAGATCAAAAAAGAGGTCAAGATGAGTAAAGAGATCAAAGCACAAGTTGTTGTATTAGGCTCAGGCCCTGCTGGATATTCAGCAGCATTTCGTGCAGCAGATTTAGGTTTAGAAACCGTATTAATCGAAAAATATGAAACACTTGGTGGTGTTTGTCTGAATGTTGGTTGTATCCCGTCGAAAGCACTTTTACACGTGTCAAAAGTCATTGAAGAAGCAAAAGCACTGTCTGAGCATGGTGTACTTTTTGGTGAGCCAACGACTGATATCGATAAAATTCGTATCTGGAAAGAGAAGGTAGTTTCTCAACTTACTGGCGGTTTATCAGGCATGGCTAAAATGCGTAAAGTGACAACTGTTAATGGTTGGGGACGCTTTACAAGTGCTAATACTATTGAAGCAACTAATCGTGAAGGTGAAGTAACAACAGTTACTTTCGATAACGCAATTATTGCTGCTGGTTCTCGTCCAGTTAAGCTACCGTTCATTCCACATGATGATCCACGTGTTTGGGATTCAACGGATGCACTTGAGCTTAAATCAGTACCTAAACGTTTACTTATTCTAGGCGGTGGTATCATCGGTCTTGAAATGGGTACGGTATACAAATCTTTAGGTTCTGATGTAGACGTTGTAGAGTTTGCCGATCAATTAGTACCAGCTGCCGATAAAGATATCGTGCAAGTTTACACTAAGAAAGTGAAAGATAAATTCAACATTATGCTATCTACTAAAGTGACAGCTGTGGATGCAAAAGAAGACGCGCTATATGTTTCTTTTGAAGGAAAAAATGCGCCTGCTGAAGCGAAAGCCTACGATGCTGTGCTAGTTGCTGTAGGTCGTGTACCAAATGGTTTCTCTGTTGATGCAGAAAAAGCCGGTATTGAAGTAACTGAGCGTGGCTTTATTGAAGTTGATAAGCAGATGCGCACTAACGTTGCTAATATCCATGCAATTGGTGATATCGTTGGTCAACCAATGCTTGCACATAAAGGTGTGCATGAAGGTCATGTTGCAGCTGAAGTTATTGCTGGTAAGAAACACTACTTTGATCCGAAAACAATTCCTTCAATTGCTTACACTGAGCCAGAGATGGCATGGGTTGGTTTAACTGAGCGTGAAGCGAAAGAGCAAGGTATTAACTTTGAGAAATCAGTATTCCCTTGGGCAGCTTCCGGTCGTGCAATCGCTTCCGATTGTTCTGATGGTATGACTAAACTTATCTTTGATAAAGATACACACCGTATTATCGGTGGCTCTGTTGTGGGTACTAATGCGGGTGAACTACTTGGCGAAATTGGTCTTGCAATCGAGATGGGTTGTGATGCTGAAGATATCGCACTAACGATTCATGCTCACCCAACACTACATGAATCTGTTGGTCTAGCTGCTGAAATTTACGAAGGTTCAATCACTGACCTTCCAAATGCAAAAGCAGTTAAGCGTAAATAATCTTTTATTAGTTTAATTGATGAATGGCTTGTTATTGTTGATAACAAGCCATTTTTTTTTGCGATCAAAAATACCAAAGCGTCTTAATACCAATTGAAATAAATAGCTGATCTATTTAACTGGCTAAAATAACTTATTTCTGCGTTGTGATTTTCTCCAAGGAAACAACAAATTACATCAACTTACGCCTTGAACTAAGGCATTTTTTCTGCGTTAAATATAGATCACATACTTAATGGAATCGGTCTAATTATGCTTATCTTTGATTTCTCATTGATCATTTTGGATCTCTGTGTATGATCGCCTAGATCTAATAATTTTCTATGATATATCAAGGAAGTATAATGAAAAAAATATTGACAGTCATGTTTGCATTGATGAGCTTTTCATCATACCTGCTTGCAAAACCAGAAGTCATTAGTATTGAGATGACAGATAAGAAAATGTCAGAAGTGGTGCAAATCATTAATTCTATCTGTGGTAGTCATATTGACTTAGAAACACTCACTAACCCACAAATGAATATATCTATTAATTTAGATAAAAAACAATGTGCTGAAGTGGTGTCATTGATTCAAAGTTTCGATAAAAGCGCGTAGTTTCACTATTATTAGGGGCTATGCCCCTTTATTATTCTTTCTCAAATACCTTACCCATTATTTTAAAATCAGCTATATGGCTTGTTTAGTACTTTAGCAAATATTAAATTGACGAAATAATATCCTCTACTCTTAACTCTCTTATACCATTCCTAATAATATTGTGCTCAGGGCTTATTAAGGAAAATAATAGACAGCAAAGCGCGAGATTGAGTAATAACTCGCTATTGCAATTGAATGCAACTATCTATTCTTTTAACCAATAAGATGGGGCAGATACTTATGCTGATTGGTATCAGCTATTACTATTCTTTGGCTTGTGTATAAAAAAGGGGGCTGTTCCCATAAAGCAATCTATATACTTTACGGGAACAGACCCCCTAGTCATTATAGAGTCTGATAAGCCTCTTAGAGTGTTTTAATCGGTACCGCTTGACCAACAAACTTGGTATTCATCGCTTCAGTGGGAGGAGTGAACTTCGTTAAATCGATTCCTTCTACTGCACTTTTATACTCTGCTAATGTAGGAAAACGTCCAAGCACTGTTGCAAGTACAACTAATGGTGTTGAGCCTAATAAAGATTCACCTTTTTTCTCCGCAGTATCTGCTACAACACGTCCTTGGAATAGACGTGTTGAAGTCGCAAGTACTGTATCTCCAGGCTCTGCCTTTTCTTGGTTACCCATACACAAGTTACATCCTGGACGCTCTAAATACATGATGTTTTCGTATTTAGTACGAGCAGCCGCTTTCGGATTAGCATCATCGAATTCAAAACCTGAGTATTTTTTAAGAATATCCCAATCACCTTCTGCTTTTAACTCATCAACAATGTTATATGTTGGTGGTGCGACAACAAGAGGGGCTTTAAAGCTTACACTGCCGTTTTGCTTTTCGATGTTACGTAACATCTGTGCGATAATTTGCATATCACCTTTATGGACCATACAAGAGCCAACGAAGCCTAAATCAACAGGCTTGCCATCGTAGTATGAAACAGGACGGATTACATCATGTGTGTAACGCTTAGAAGCATCTTCATTGTTTACATCAGGGTCAGCAATCATAGGTTGATCTATGATATCTAAATCGACAACAACTTCAGCGTAGTACTTAGCAGTATCATCCGGTGCTAAAGCGGGATTAGAGCCTGATTTTACTTCTTCAATACGCTTATCGGCTAAACTGATTAAGTGGCTGAGTGTACCTGCTTGGTTTTCCATACCTTTATCTTTCATGATTTGGATACGGCTTTTAGCAAGTTCAATCGATTTAATTAAGGTTTCATCGTTAGAAATACAGATTGAAGCTTTTGCTTTCATCTCTGCAGACCAGTCAGTAAAAGTGAACGCTTGGTCAGCTAATAATGTACCGATATGTACTTCGATAATACGACCTTGGAATACGTTTTCACCACCAAATTGCTTAAGCATTTGTGCTTGAGTAGCATGTACCACATCACGGAAATCCATGTGCCTTTGCATGTTACCTTTAAAAGTCACTTTTACTGATTCTGGAATCGGCATCGCTGATTCACCCGTTGCTAGTGCAATAGCAACTGTACCTGAATCTGCACCAAATGCGACGCCTTTAGACATACGTGTATGAGAGTCACCGCCAATAATAATAGCGCGATCATCAACAGTAATATCGTTTAATACTTTATGAATCACGTCAGTCATTGCATGATATTCACCTTTCGGATCACGTGCAGTGATAAGACCGAACTTGTTCATAAAGCTCATTAATTTTGGAATGTTAGCTTTTGCTTTATTATCCCAAACAGAAGCAGTGTGACAACCTGATTGGTATGCGCCATCCACTAGTGGTGAAATTGTAGAAGCTGCCATCGCTTCTAATTCCTGACAGGTCATTGGTCCGGTAGTATCTTGTGAACCTACAATATTAACGCGAACACGAACGTCTGATCCGGCGTGTAATGCAGTTTCAGAGGCAACACCGACTGCATTATTATTAAATATTTTTTCAACGGCTGTTAAACCTTGGTCTTGGTGTGAAATTTCTTTCGATGCAGCATAAACATTTGTGGCCTCAACACCTAATGCCTCTGCTGCAAAGGTTTGTAATTTCTTACCGAATGTTACAGCGTATGATCCACCCGCTTTCATGAACTCAACTTTTTGTGGTGTAAACGCAGATGAGATATCTACTAGTTCTTGAGCGCCGTTGTATAATTTTTTCTCTTTCGTATTAATAGTTAATACTGTGCCAGTCGCAACAGAGTATGCTTCTTCTAATACGGGCTCACCATTTTCATCAGTGATTGTATTACCGCTAGCATCGACTTTTTTCACCCAGTTTTTAAGGTCAAGACCGATACCACCTGTCACATCAACAGTTGTTAAGAAGATTGGTGAGATACCATTTGTACCTGCAACAACAGGGGCAATATTAATAAATGGTACGTATGGGCTTGCTTGTTTACCTGCCCAAAGTGCAACGTTATTTACGCCTGACATACGCGATGAGCCAACGCCCATGGTGCCTTTTTCTGCGATAAGCATTACTTTGGCATTCGGATGTTTAGCTTGTAGATCTTGAATCTCTTGCTGTGCTTCTGGTGATATCATGCATTGACCATGTAATTCACGGTCAGCACGTGAGTGTGCTTGGTTACCAGGTGATAATAAATCCGTAGAGATATCGCCTTCACCTGCGATATATGTAACGACTTCAATCTCTTCAGCTATATCTGGTAATTTTGTGAAAAACTCTGCTTTGGCATAGCTTTCAAGAATATCTTTAGCAACCGCATTACCTGCTTTAAATGCTGCTTCAAGACGGCTCGTATCTGCATCATATAAAAAGACTTGTGTTTTTAGTACATCAGCAGCCAAGGTAGCAACTGACGTGTCATCCGATAGTGCTAAATCAAGTAGTGCTTGAATTGAAGGCCCACCTTTCATATGAGATAGCAGTTCAAATGCAAAAGTTGGTGTGATTTCCGCAACTTCTGATTCACCTAAAATGATCTCTTTAAGGAAGGCCGCTTTTGCATTTGCTGCGCTGGTAGTACCAGGTAAGGTGTTATAAATGAAGAAATGAAGAGAATCTTCTCGGTATTCATTTCCCAAATCTTTAATTTGAGCAATAACTTCCGATAATAGATCGGCTGAATCAATTGGCAGAGGAGCCAATCCTAGCTCATTTTTACGGTTTTCAATTTCTTTGATGTACTCTAAATATAGACTCATTTAAAACTCTCTCTCTAGTTCTAATGCGCTAACAACAATATCATTATCAGCACGGAAAAATTTGCCTGTAGTTTACCTGATTTTCTAGCTACGACTAGGCTTTGCTTAAATTAACATTAAATTAACACTATTCATGTGATTTATGTTTGATAGAAGCAATAGTAAGTCTGCTGAAATTTGATATGGCACAAAACTTACATAATACAGCTGATGTGATAATAAGCTAAATGATGAAATAGAAAAGACTTGCTTTAACTTATCCTAATTTAGCTTTACCTGTTTGACAAAAAACTCTAGAAACGTTTTTTCATATATTGTTTAACCTTAATTAGGTATCTGCTCAGTAAATGACTAACAGCATAACTTGTTGATTAATATAAGCGTCAACCAAAGTACTATGACAAATTAATGAAAGTGGCTAAATTAGCTTGTTTTTTCACCAAAAATTGATATTATCTTAAAATATGATAAAAAAGAGAGACTGTCTAAACAGTCCATTATTAATCAACAAGAAAACAAACGAAAACCGAAAAGTAGCATTTACCAAAATAGGTAAAGCATTATTTCGGAATTTACAATTTAAATAATCATAAAAGTGGGTACTATTATGTTAGAAAAAAGCTTAGTTGTGGGCGAATACCACATCGACACAAGTCAAAACAGTTTAATTCACGGTAGCCGTAAAGTTTACCTTGGGCCATTACGTACATCATTACTGCATTTTTTATGCAAAAATGTAAATACGGTAGTGACGCGTGAAGATTTAGCACAGCATGTATGGGGGCGCTTAGTGACTGACCATACAATTAATCAACATATCTCCCAACTACGTAAAAGCATCGGCACATTAAGCCTACATGGTTTAAATATTTCAACGATCCCTAAGCGAGGCTATATTGCACGCATGGAAGGTGTTGGCGTATCTGAAAATAATGTTGCACCTATCGCACAATCTGAAAGTTCAACAAATGTAGTCACTGGAATGAAAGTGTTAGTTGTTGAAGCTGAAGCGACACAACGTATTCAGTTAATTGAACTATTAGAAGATCTCGACGTTGCCTATGTTGAAGGTGTTGCAACAACGATTGAAGCTGAACGCTCAGTAGCACTACAAGATTTTGATCTAGTTATTGTAGATACATTATTGGATGATAACTCTGGTTTAGAGTTAATTAAAAACATCCGTACGGGCCAAACATCTGCAGCTGCTGATATTTGTATTTTAAGTGCGCACTTTGATGTTCAACGAGAGCTACTTGGCTTAAACAGCTTACTAGACGTTCAAGGTTTATTGCTTAAACCTTTCGAGTCTAGTCGTTTAAAACAGATGCTAATGGTCGCAACTAAATCAAATGTTGTTTTAAAACCACAAGCAGCTTATGAGCTTGTACCAACAAATGTATTAGAAATTGTTGCACAAGCAAAAGCAATTAATAGTTAATCGATAGTTAAATTACTTAAAGGCTCCCATGGAAACATGGGGGCCTTTTTTGCTTTAAGAAGATAGTAAAATGGAATTCGAATTTAGAAAAGATTTTATAACCGGTCAGGCAACGGTGCAAACTGAAATGGACCATGAAGCTTTCGCGACGTGGCTTGAAATGGAAGGGCAGGAGGAAAGCTGGGTAACATCTTTGTTGAACCAGATTAGCGATTTACAAAGTCGGAAAATAACTGAATATAAACTTATAGGGAGTGAGTTTAGTTTGTTATTAACGCATTCTGAAGCACAGGTAGTCAATCACCGTTTGCTAGAGCCAGACACGGATGAAGAGCTTGCGGATGATTTATCATTTTATAATGCGGAAATTGAAGCTTGTTGTGGCTTAGAAGACTTTGAAAATCTATTACAATCATGGCTTGAGTTTATTGCTTAAACATTCGATTAAAAGCAAGTTTTAACTCGCTTTTAATCGGTTTCTTATTTTTAGGGGGAGTTTCTTTTAAAATAACTCACCTTACCCTGCGTTAGACTCATTCAGCATAGAGTGACTATGCTACATACGCTTTACTTTACTCAAACTCTAGTGTTGTAGTACCAATGTTGCCATTCCTAAAAATGAGAAGAGGCCAATCACATCGGTTACCGTTGTTAATGCCATTCCGCCAGCTAAAGCAGGATCAATTTTATATTTATGCATGATCAGTGGAATAGTTACCCCAGCAATACCTGCGACTGAAAGGTTAATAAACATTGCTCCAGCAATAATAAACCCAACTGCAATATCACCTTTCCAAAGTACGACTGCTGTGGCTACCAATACAGCCCAAACCATACCATTTAAAACACCAATTGCGGCCTCTTTTCCAATTAGCCAGCGTGTATTACTGTTACCGATATGGCCGACTGCAATACCACGTATTACTAATGCCAGTGTCTGATTGCCTGCTATCCCACCCATGCTAGGGACTATTGTCATTAATACGGCGAGTGTTGCCATCTGTTCCAGTGTTGCTTCGAACATATTAGAAACAGACGCTGCAATAAAGGCTGCGATTAAATTAATAGAAAGCCAAACCGTTCGGCGTTTGGCACTGGGCAAGATAGGGGCGAAGGTATCTTCGTCATCATCCATACCTGCCATACCCATCATTGAGTGCTCTGCATTTTCCCTAATAATGTCAACGACATCATCAATGGTAATACGCCCTAGTAGTTGATTGTTATGATCTACGACTGGTGCAGATATCCAATCATGTCGTTCAAAGAGCTTTGCTATTTCAAGCTCGGGCATTTCAGCCAATAAACTACCTGTTTGAGTGTTCATCACTTCAGCAACAGAAAGTGCAGGGTCAACCGTTAATAATAAAGATAATGGAACATCACCAATTAAATGGTCATCAGAATTAACAACATATAAAGTATCTGTCGCTTCTGGCAACTCATCTTTAAGGCGTAAGTATCGAAGTACAACATCAATAGATACATCAGGTCGGAGTGTTATGGTGTCTGTATTCATAATTGAGCCAGCTGTATCTTCAGGGTAAGCGAGTGCTGTTTCAACTCGATGCCTATCTTGTGCATCCATCTGCTCTAAAACAGCTCGGTAAAGGCTATTTGGGATGCCACGAAGAATGTAAGCCAGATCATCAGTGTCCATCCCTTCAGTAACAGCAACTAAATTGGCCGCATCCATTAGGCTGATAATACCGTCTTTAGCATCTTCGTTTAATTCTTCGAGGATTTCACCTTGTTGATCATGGTCTGTAAGGTTCCATAATACCTTACGATTTGCTGGTGGTGAGGATTCAAGTAGTAATGCGACATCACAGGCAGGCATCTTTTCGATAATACTGCGAGCAAGAACAAACATGCCACTTTCGATTGCTTTATTGACTTCGCGGAGGTATTGCTGGGTATCTTTTAATTCGTTTTTTTCCAGCATCTGTTTTCCTTTAAATTATTATTATTATTCTTCTTCTAAAAACTTATCTTCTATTAGCCTAGTAACGGCAGACATTGCCTGTTGTGCTTGATTACCCGTTGCCGTTATTTCTATCTCTTGTCCAAAACAGGTTTCTAATACCATTAACCCTAGTACACTATCAGCATCAGCTTGTTTACCGTGGTGGCTAATCGTGATCTTAGCATCAAAATTATTAACCAATTCAACTAGTTTGATGGTAGCTCGTGTATGTAAACCGAGTTTGTTTTGTATTGTAATAGTTTGTTTGATGATATCCACTTTTTTATAAGCCTTCTTTTCCTGCAAGTCGTTTATGCTCAACTTGTACCTGATATTTGTTACCGAAACGAGCCGCAATCTTTTCCGTTACATAAACTGAGCGGTGTTTACCTCCTGTACAGCCGATAGCAATAGTCACATAATTGCGGTTATTATCCTCTAAATGTGGCATCCAAGATTGAAATAAATTCTCAATTTGATTAACCGTTTGCTTAACTATTGGAAAAGAGTCTAGATAGTCAATAATAGGTTGCTCTGTACCGTTAAATTTTTGTAATGAGGGTTCCCAGTGCGGGTTAGGTAAAAAACGAACATCAAAAATATAATCTGCATCTTCAGGCGATGCATACTTAAAGCCGAAGGATTGAAATATGATCAGTAACTTACTTTTGCTCGTGCCTTGTAAAAAAAGTTTGATGCGTTCATTGAGATTATGAATAGATAGTGTGGTGGTATCTATTTCAAGTGCTGCTGATTTCCTGATAGGGGCTAATAATGTATTTTCTTGCTCTAATGCCTGTGATAAAGACAGTTTTTGTTTTGACAGAGGGTGTAATCTGCGAGTTTCACTATAACGTCGAATGAGTTCTGTGCTAATCGCATCTATATAGATGATATCTATTTTTACTTTGCATTTTAATGTTGCTAGCAAGGAGTCAATTGCATCAGAGTCACCTGGTAGATTACGAACATCTAGAGTGATGGCTATTTTATTATTTTCTACATCAACGGTATCGAGGAGTTGATCTAATAATTGGAAGGGCACACCATCGATACAGTTATAGCCTAGATCTTCAAGCACATGTAGCGCGATTGTTTTTCCTGAGCCGGAACGTCCACTGATGATGATTAATTTCATTTTTTTCCCTCGCAGTTATTCAATTTGCAATAGGTTATATAACTGCTCGTTAGTTTGTGCGCTTCTTAGTTGTCGCAAATAGGGTTTGTCGAGCAATTTTTGACTTATTTCTGAGAGCGCCTGTAAGTATTCTTGGCATTTATCTTCAGGAACAAAAATAGCAAATAATATATCGACTTTATTACCATCGTAAGAATCATAATCGATCCCTGAATGGCATTGCATAAAAATAGCAGTAGCTGGATAGCTACTGTCAATTTTAACGTGTGGAATAGCAATTCCTAGCCCAACTCCAGTAGAGCCAATTTTTTCTCGTGCAATAAGCGAATTGAATAATTGCTGCGAGTCGATATCTAATTTTTCAGCTGCAATAATGCTGATTTTTTCTAATGCGCATTTCTTACTGCTGCAGCTAGTTTGGCTAAACACAGAGTCTTTATCTAATAGGTCAGATATTTTCATAATATTATTTTCTAGTGGCACAATTGGCGCGATTTTATCAGGTTAAATAAGAATGGCTATACAAGAACGCCCATTTTTTAATATTAATCAATATTAAGCGATTTAGCTTACTTAACCTCAATTCTGGTTAATGAAAGCTTTATGGTGTTTAAAACCACGATGCTGCTACTTTTATAATACAGTGCCTTCATTTTTGCGTAGTTCAGGCAAATTATCGTCGCAATAATGGGGTATTGGTAGATGTTTTAACGCCGAAATTCGCGGAAATAGCTGTATTGTATCGCTTTGCTTATCCAGAACTTAGGTTAGTTATCTAAACTTATAGTAACTGCTTGCGTTGATTAGAGGGTGGGATACCTAAGGACTCCCTATATTTAGCAATAGTGCGTCTTGCTACTTTTATCCCCTGCTCTTCAAGTAACTGAGTGATTTTGTTATCGCTGAGTGGCTTAGTAGTGAGCTCTGCATTTACTAACTTTTTAATTAACGCACGGATAGCAGTCGATGAACATTCGCCACCACTCTCGGTAGCAACATGGCTAGAAAAGAAAAATTTTAATTCATAAATACCGCGGGGTGTATGCATAAACTTTTGGGTGGTAACTCGAGAAATAGTAGATTCATGCATTTCAACTTCAAAGGCAACATCATTGAGCACCATTGGTTTCATTGCTTCGTCACCATATTCAAAAAATGCTTGCTGTTGTTGCACGATACAGTTTGATACTTTTAACAATGTTTCATTACGACTTTCGAGGCTTTTAATAAACCACTTCGCTTCTTGAAGGTTACCCTTAATAAATTGCGAATCTGTTTTACTAATATTACCTTTGCATAAGTCTGCATATTGTTGATTGATAGAAAGGTTCGGATCACAGTCCTGATTTAGCGATACGCGCCATTGTCCACCTATTTTTTTCACATAGACATCAGGTACAACGTATTGTGCTTGCGTATCTTCGAATTGATTTCCAGGACGTGGCTCTAAGGTTTGAATTAGGCGCATAATTTCTGCGAGTTCATTCTCTTTCAGTTTGGTCTTGCGCGCTAAAGTACGGTAATCTCGGTTACCTAATAGGTCCATATGTTCTTCGAGAATCATTAATGCTTCTGCACGCCAAGGGGTATCATCACTGAGATGCCGTAGCTGTATTTGTAAGCAGTCTTGTGCTGACTTAGCCGCAACACCAATGGGATCAAAATGCTGTATTCGTTTTAAAACTGCTTCGATCTCATCTAACTCAAGATCTTCAACTTCATTACTCAACGCTTCCAGTATCGATTCGCAGCTACTGGTTAAGTAGCCAAACTCATCAATGGAGTCGATAATAGCGGTTGCGACTAAGAGATCGGTTTGAGAAAAGGGAGTTAGTTGCATCTGCCATATTAAATGATCTTGAAGAGAAATAGATGACTCTCCCTGATAGACGCTATCTTCGCCTTCAAAAGAGGATGAACCTGAGGAAATTGAAGTTGTTGGAGGCGGTGTATAAGCTTCTTCCCAGTTGCTTTCATCAGGTTGCTCTTGTGAAAATTCTTGTTGGGTAAGTGCTTCGGCTGTATCAAGTTGACTACTGTCTTGCTCTTTGACGACATCTTGAAGTGAGCTGTTATCTTCTTGCTCTAGTAATGGGTTTTCATCAAGCGCATTTTGAATCTCTTGTTGTAAATCAAGGGTGGATAGTTGTAATAATTTGATCGCTTGTTGTAATTGTGGGGTCATCGCAAGTTGCTGACCCATTTTCAATTGTAACCCTTGTTTCATCAAAGCTTGTATTTCCTGATATAAATAACTAGTAGCTATGTCTTAATAACTATATTTACAATAACTATAGTTTAAATTCTTCACCTAGATACACTTGTTTTACATGATCATTTGCCAATATTTCGTCTTGTGTCCCAATTGCGATAATTTCACCATGGCTAACAATGTATGAGTGTTGACAGACATCAAGCGTTTCACGCACGTTATGGTCAGTAATTAGGACGCCTAAGCCTCGATCGCGAAGTTGACCGATAATATTTTTGATATCAATGACTGAAATTGGATCAACACCTGCAAAGGGCTCATCTAGTAGAATAAATTTAGGTTCGGTTGCTAGTGCTCTGGCAATCTCTACACGTCGACGCTCGCCACCCGAAAGGCTCATGCCTTTATTATTACGAATATGGGTAATATGAAACTCTTCTAATAGCGTATTCAGTTTTTCGAGGCGTTGATCTTTGGTAAGTTCTTTACGTGTTTCTAAGATACCCATGATATTTTCAGTGACTGTTAAACGTCTAAAAATAGAGGCTTCTTGAGGTAAATAGCCTATCCCTTTTTGTGCTCGTATATGCATTGGGTGATGTGATATATCTTCACCATCGACAATAATGGTGCCTTCATCCTGCTTCACTAAGCCAACGACCATATAAAATGAAGTGGTTTTGCCTGCCCCATTTGGGCCGAGTAACCCAACTATTTCTCCCGTCTTGACGGTTAAGCCTACACCATTTACTACGGTACGGCCTTTATAGCTTTTTACTAAACCTTTTGCGATTAACTCAGCCATTATTTATCTTCAGCCTGTTGTGTATTGTCATCTTTATTTTCAAATTGTGCTGGTAAAAATACCGTCTTTACACGCTCTTTGCTATTTTTGTCGCTTTCTACAATCAACTCTTCTGTTTCTAAAAAGTAGATTATTTTAGAACCATTAATTTGACTATCTAGCTGTTTTACTTGTGCGTTACCCGTTAAGGTTATCTTGGCTTTCGCTACATCGTAATGAATAGTATTCGCTTCTGCATCAAAGGGCTTACCATCTTCTTGGGTTTGGTAAAAAGTCGCTACATCACCTTTGGCAATCATAATTTCTTGATTGGCTTTCTCGCCACGAATGACAACCAGTTCATTTGCTGTAATTTTAATGGTTCCCTGGGTTAGCAACACTTCTTTTAGGAAGGTTACTGTATTACTTTTCATTTTTGCATGTTGGCTAACTGAGCTTACATTAATTGGTTGATCGTAATCAGACTCTAAAGATTGTACTGAAAGCGAGCAGAATATCATGCCAACGATTAAGCTAATTTTATTAATTTTCATTTAGGTATACCGCTTTTATCTGTTTTTTAACGATTAATTCTTCACTAACAAGTGATGCCCACATGCCAATGCCTTGTTGATCCATTTGTGGCCCTTGCCAATGAACAAATAGGTCTGTACTGATCTCTTTTTCTGTTAATAATATAGTTAGTTTTTCAGTACTCATTGTCTGTACTAATTGATCTAAACTTAAATTTTTTACCCAAACATCACCAGAAAGAATTAGATGATTATTACCACTTAATTGTCCATCTTCACTAGTTACTTGCCAGGTTGTGATACTATTTTCTTGCTCATTTTGTACATACATTAACACTTTAGGATTTTCAAAAATGGTTATCTCTTTGTCGCTATAACTGGTTGCTTTAGAAGCATGCACTTGATGAGTGATCATACCGGTTTCATCAAAATGATCGCTACTAATGTTGTACGCAATATAACTTGGATGATGCTCTGGTAGTACTTCTAATTGTTGTTGTGGCTTTAGATATAACCAGATTAAAAAAACAACCAACAAAAGAGCGTAGGGGAGCGCTTGTCGTATACTCATTTATTGGCTTTTACCCTGTGTTGTATCTAGTTTGTCATGGCATTGTAAAAATAGATCACATATCTCACGTACTGCGCCAAATCCTCCACGAGTGTAGGTAGTCAGATCGGCACCTTGTAATACTATAGGGTGGGCATCCATAACAGCAATACCTAACCCACAATGTTGCATGACCGGGAGGTCAACTACATCATCGCCGATATAAGCCACTTGCTCGCTAGAAAGGCCTAATTTTTTAATTAATAACTGATAGGCATCGATTTTATTTTCAATGCCTTGCAATATATGTGTTACTCCTAGGGAGTGCATACGCTGTTCGACTATTTTTGATTGTCGGCCGGTTATAATAGCAATCTCGATGCCCATATTCATGATCGCTTTCATACCAAATCCGTCTTTGGTGTGAAATGCTTTAAGCTCTTCGCCTGCATTACCAAGGTAGATCCGACCATCTGAAAAGACACCATCTACATCGCAAATAAGTAATTTTATCTGTGCTGCGCGATGATAGTTTTCATTACTAATTAAGCCGTAAGGAGTTGTGACCATTGGATTCTCAATTTAAGGGTTTTTAATTTAAATTATGTCTATCATAAATAAAATAGCAAAATGGTTCCTCCAAGGCGAGTAATGATTATCTGTTTACTACAATATTGCTACAAAATAGATAAATTAAGCGCTTTAAGGTTTGAATCTTTGTATATATCCCATAAACTAATGTTTATATTATCAAATGAACCTCACAATTTATGACGCAATTAAATCATCTAGTAATAAATCAGCTCTGTTTTTCTCGTAATGATCGACTGTTATTCGACAACTTAGACTTTCAGTTTGAGCGTGGAAAGGTTACTGCTATTTTAGGTCCAAGTGGAATAGGTAAGACGACATTATTAAAACTCATTGGCGGTCAATTACCTGTAGACAGCGGTGAGATTTTTTTTAACGAGCAAGCAATTCATAATTGCAGTGATCTAGTTCGTTATGAAGCACGTAAAAAAATGGGCATGTTATTTCAAAGTGGTGCCCTATTTAATGATCTTTCTGTTTTTGAAAATGTTGCCTTTCCATTACGTGAACACTTCAAATTGGAGGAATCTTTACTGACTACTTTGGTGCTAATGAAGTTAGAGTCAGTTGGGTTGCGTGGCGCTAAAGATCTAAAACCAGCAGAGCTATCGGGAGGGATGGCTCGTAGGGTGGCACTCGCACGAGCGATTGCCCTAGATCCTGAACTGATCATGTACGATGAACCTTTTACAGGGCAAGATCCTATATCAATGAATGTACTCTTAAAGCTTGTTAAAGAGCTAAACAAAAGCCTTGGTTTGACTTCTATCATCGTCTCGCATGATGTTAACGAGGTACTTTCGATTGCCGATAACGTCTACGTGCTTGCAGATAAACGTATTATAGCGAGTGGTTCTGTAGATGCGGTAATTAAGCAAAAAGACAATGCTTTATTGCAACAGTTCTTACTCGGAAAAAGTGAAGGCCCCGTCCCTTTCCATATGCAAGCATTACCATTTTCCGAGCAACTTAAACAGGTAAGTAAGTAATGATAACTTTTATTCGTCATGTTGGCAGGGTGAGTTTATCGTTAACGCAAGGTATCGGTCGAGCATGTTTAATGCTGTGGTTCACGCTTTCAGGAAAGCCACATAAGAAACTGTTTCCATTGCTCATTCAGCAAATTTTCCAATTAGGTATTCTCTCGTTACCTATTATTTTAACCTCTGGCTTATTTATCGGTATGGTACTGAGTTTGCAAGGATATTATGTCTTAGTGGATTACGCCGCCGAACAAAGTTTAGGTAGCCTTGTCGCCCTGTCGTTATTAAGAGAGCTAGGGCCTGTTGTCGCCGCTTTATTATTTGCAGGGAGAGCTGGCTCTTCTTTGACCGCAGAAATAGGGCTAATGCAAAGTACTGAGCAGCTGGCAAGCATGGAAATGATGGCGGTTTCACCCTATAAGCGCGTGCTTGCCCCTCGATTATTGGCTGCTATTATAACATTACCAATGCTGACACTATTGTTTAATGTGGTGGCTATCTGGGGAGGATATTTAATCGGTGTAAATTGGATGGGGGTTGACGGTGGGGCATACTGGTCTGTGATGCAAGGCAGTGTTGAATATATGCCCGATGTGATGAACGGAGTATTTAAAAGTGTTGTCTTTGCAATAATGATAGCTTGGGTCGCACTTTATAATGGTTATTATGTAGTCCCTACCGCGCAGGGTATCAGCCACTCAACCACTAAAACGGTGGTTGTGTCATCCTTGTTAGTATTAGCAATGGATTTTGTTTTAACCGCCTTAATGTTTGGTGCTTAGTATTTGTAAACTGGATTAAATTGGAATTAAATATGTCTGTTAAAAAAATTGAATTATGGGTAGGTGCATTTGTAATTAGCGCCATCATCGCACTTGCTATCCTTGCTTTTAGTGTTGCGGGGTTGTCATTTAAAGGCGAAGGTAAGAGTTACACCTTATCTGCAAGCTTTTCAAATGTCGGTGGGCTTAAGGTGCGCGCGCCGGTAAAATTAGGTGGTGTAGTCGTTGGCCGAGTAGAAGAGATAACCTTAGACACGCAAACTTATAGGCCAATTGTGCGTTTATCTATGTATGAAAGTAAAGGGATATACCCAGAAACGTCTTCACTTTCTATTTTAACGTCGGGATTGTTAGGCGAGCAATATATCGGCATAACACCGGGGTTTGTTGATGAAGATATCGAAATGTTGGGGGATGGAGACAGCATTGAAGATACTAAGTCTGCGCTGATATTAGAAGATCTAATCGGTCAATTCATCTACTCAATAAATAAGGATTAATAATGAGAATTGTATTTGCTGTTTGTTTAATCATCGCTACTTTTCTAACTCATGCGCAGACAAACGTAGAGAGTGATCCTAATCAAGTTATTCACTCGGTATCAGTTAATACCTTTGCACGTATTAATGCGGACAAAGAAAAGCTTCAAGCGCAACCTGATCATATTAGAGTGATCATTGAAGAGCAGTTGATTCCATATTTTGATTATAAATTTGCAGCCTATAAGGTAATGGGAAGCCACCTAAAAAATACCACAAGGGAACAACGTGATCAGTTTGTTGAAGCTTTTAAAACGTATTTAATTAACGCCTATGGACATATTTTATTTGAGTATGATCAACAAGAGGTAGAAATACTCGATAATCGCCATTTTCAAGGTAAACGTATCATTACAATTCCTGTTAAAATTCGCGATAAAAATGACAACATTACTCAGATAGCTTTTAAATTACGAAAAAACAAAAAAACAGGTGAATGGAAAGTATTTGATGTGATTGCTGAAGGGATAAGTATGCTCGACACAAAACAGTCAGAGTTAAATGAACTTATTCATAAGCATGGGGTCGATTATGTGATTACGTTACTAGAAAAGAAAAATAGTGAGTTTTGATGGTGGGTAATATTAATCATAAACAATATGAAATTTCTGGCGATTTAGTACTTCAAGCGCTTTCTTTACAGCGATATCCAGATATAAAAAGTTACAGCAATATAAAAACAATTGATTTGCAGGGGGTAAAAACTATAGACTCTGCGGGTATTGCTTACTTAGCACAAATTAAAACAGCCTTCTCAACGATACAGTTTATCAACAGTGCTGAAAAAATATTTATACTATCAGCTTTATATGGGGTTGATTTTCTCTTTACGGAACGAGGCTTTCAATGAATATTGAAATAATTAAAGAAAAATTAGAGAGCGCATTAGTGCTTCAAGAGTGTATTGTCAAAGGTGAAAACGGTACCTTTCAAGTGATTGCAGTTGCTGATTTTTTTGTTGGCATGAGCCGAGTAAAAAAACAGCAAACAATCTATGCTCCATTAACAGAAGAGATTGCTTCTAATGCAATCCATGCGCTAACCATCAAGGCATTAACGCCAGATGAATGGCAAAAACAAAAACATTTTATTTAGTAAGTGGGAAGGGTAGTTCGATGGGTCAGTTTCTAATTCAAGGTGGTTGCCAGCTAAATGGCGAAGTAACCATTTCAGGTGCCAAAAATGCGGCATTGCCAATTCTTTTTGCCACGCTACTTTCTAAAGGCGATGTTAACTTAACTAATGTGCCTCTATTAAAGGATATTTCAACAACAATAGAGTTACTTAAAGAGCTTGGTGCGGACGCTACACAAAATCAGCATCATGTTCATATCAATGCATCTCAAGTAAAAAATTATACCGCTTCCTATGAGCTTGTCCGTAGTATGCGAGCTTCTATTTTGGCATTAGGCCCATTAGTAGCGCGATTTGGTGAAGCTGATATCTCTCTACCTGGTGGCTGCGCGATCGGTGCTCGCCCCGTGAATCTTCATATCCACGGTTTAGAACAGATGGGAGCAACAATTAAGGTAGAAGATGGTTTTATTAAAGCTCGTGTAGATGGGCGTCTTAAAGGATGCCATCTGTATATGGATATGGTCAGTGTAACTGGTACTGGTAACCTCATGATGGCGGCCGCTCTTGCTGAGGGCACAACAACCATTGAAAATGCAGCTAAAGAACCTGAAATTGTAGATTTAGCTAATTTTATAAATGCGATGGGCGGAAAAATCAGTGGTGTTGGAACTGATACTATTGTTATTGAAGGTGTAGAGTCTTTAGGTGACTGCCATTATGAAGTACAACCAGATCGCATCGAAACAGGTACCTTTTTAGTTGCTGGGGTAGTTAGTGGCGGTAAGGTTAAATGCCTTAAAACAGATCCTAATCTATTAACAGCTGTTCTGGCTAAGCTTGAAGAAGCAGGGGCATTAGTAACCTCTGGTAAAGATTGGATTGAAGTTGATATGCATAACAGAGAGCTTAAGTCTGTCAATATCACTACAGCACCTTTCCCTGCCTTTCCAACCGATATGCAAGCTCAATTTACAGTATTAAATACTGTTGCTCCGGGAACTGGACGTATTAAAGAAAATATCTTTGAAAACCGCTTTATGCACGTTCCTGAATTACAACGTATGGGTGCAAATATTGAGCTTGAAGGTAATTTAGCTATTTGTGGCGATCATGATCAGCTAAGTGGTGCTAAAGTAATGGCAACTGATTTACGTGCCTCAGCAAGTTTAGTTATTGCTGGACTTATTGCTCAAGGTGAAACTATCGTCGATGAGATTTATCATATTGATCGTGGTTATGAATCCATCGAAGATAAGTTAATTCCGCTGGGTGCTAAAATGAAACGTATTGAAGAGTAAGCTTCGATAGACAATAAAAAAGGGAAGCTAATGCTTCCCTTTTTTATTGCTAATACTTAATCGTAATACCAATCGAATTAAGTATGTGATCTAAATTCTGCGCAGGAAAAGTGACTTAACTCAAGGCGAAACTTGACGTAAATGGTTGTTCCCTTTACGAAAGATTCAACGAAGAGGCAGTTTGCTTTAACCAGCAAAATAGATCAGCTATTTATTTCGTTTGGTATAATACCAATTTCGCTAATATTGATCAGTTATTTAGTGGATTTGGTATAAGTGCCAATAATTGAGCCACTAGTTTTGTTTCGATGTTTCTGCTTTAAATTGAGGTGTAGTTAGTTCGCCAATAATAACAGGTAGTTGTAGCTCTTTGCCTTTTCTAAGTAGAGTTAAGGTTGTTTCTGAGCCTGGTTTTAGCTCTGCAACACTATCCATTGCAGTGACTAAGTTTTCAACTGACTTTCCATTAATTTTTAATAAGATATCATTCACTTCTACGCCAGCATTAAAGGCTGGTCCATTCTCATTAACTGCTTTGATGATAATGCTGTTTTGTGATTTTAACCCCCACAATCGGGCTAATAATGGATCCAAGTTTTCTGCAACTAAGCCAAGAGAGCCACGAATAACACGTCCATCACGTATCAAACTTTCCATGATACGTTGTGATAATTGGTAGGGAATAGCAAAACTGATGCCATTACTAATATTTTGACTGTTGGTATAAAACTCAGATGTGTTAATGCCCACTAACTCTCCTCGACTATTAATTAAAGCCCCACCGGAGTTACCTTCATTGATCGCTGCATCTGTTTGTAAAAAATCTTGTCGACCCGAAGAGCTCATACCATTTCGGCCAGTCGCGCTGATAATGCCTTGAGTAATCGTTTGACCTAGGTTATACGGATTACCTATGGCTAAAACAATATCGCCCACTTGAGGGATATAGCTTGGATTTTGAGGAATGACTGGTAAGTTATTACCTTCGATCTGTAATACTGCTAAATCGGTAATCAAATCACTTCCTACCACTTTAGCGCTAAATAAACGACCATCCTGCAATGCTATCAATATTTGATCCGCTTGTGAGACGACGTGAAAGTTAGTGAGGATATAGCCTTTATTATCGACAATAATTCCAGACCCTAACCCTGTTGGTTGTAAGTGTTGTTTATTATCAATACCTGAGTCGATATATTGCTGAGAGTAAATGTTCACTACGGCAGGAGATGCTTTTTTTACTGCATCACTGTAACTTGCAACTTGATTGTTATCAAAAAATTTACCTACAACATTGACAAAGTTTGCGCCATATAGCACAACCAGCGCGATAATAATTCCCCAAAAAATAGGCTTTAGAAAATAGAAAAGTTGCGTTTTAAAATTCATACAGCGAAGCCAATTATGTAAAAGGTGACATTATATAGTAAAGCACTTGTTTAAACTCTGTTTTTAAGGTGACCGTTTTGTGATTTTAAAAGAAATAAGGCTAAATAAGGGCAAATAAATTTCTTATTTAGCCTCAATTCTGGTTAATGGAAGCGTTATGGCGTTTAAAATCATGATATTGCTACTTTTATAATACAGTGCCGTTAGTTTTGCGTAGTTCAAGGCAAATTATCGTCGCAATAACGGGTTATTGGTAGATGATTTAACGCCGAAATTCGCGGAAGTAGCGGTATTGTATCGCTTTACTTATCCAGAACTGAGGTTATTTAGCCTGTTGTTATTAAATCATTTCTAATGCACGTTTTGCTGCTTGTAATGTGTTTTCAATATCTTGATCGCTATGTGCAAGCGATAGAAAGCCTGCCTCAAATGCAGAAGGAGCTAAGTAGATACCTTCAGCAAGCATCAGATGAAAGAACTTTTTAAATTTATCTACATCACAGTCGCAAACTTCTGAAAAATTAGTTACCTGCTCTGCATCGGTGAAAAAGAAACCAAACATTCCACCGACATAGTTTACTGTCAATGGTACACCTACTTCTTTTGCTACCCTTTTTAAACCAAGCGCAAGGCGTTCTGTTTTATCTGCTAATTGTTTATATTCAGGGGTATCAAGGGCGTTAAGCGCGGCTAAACCGGCTGCCATTGCAATAGGGTTTCCTGAAAGAGTACCTGCTTGATAAACTGGTCCTGTTGGTGCGATATGTTGCATCACCTCTTTCTTACCACCAAATGCACCGACTGGCATACCGCCTCCAATGACTTTCCCTAAGGTTGTTAAATCAGGCGTGATGCCATAGTGTGCCTGTGCACCACCTAATGCAACACGAAAACCTGTCATCACTTCATCTAAAATCAGTAGGGCACCTGACTTATCACAGATCTCGCGCAAGCCCTGCAAAAATCCATCAGCAGGGGGGATACAGTTCATATTTCCGGCAACGGGTTCAACAATAATACAAGCTATTTGTTCGGGGTAATTTGTAAATAATGCTTCAACAGACTCAAGATCGTTATAGTTTGCTGTTAATGTATGTTGAGCAAAATCGGCAGGTATGCCTGGAGAACTTGGTTGACCTAAAGTGAGTGCTCCTGAGCCCGCTTTTACTAATAGCGAATCAGCATGACCATGATAACAACCTTCAAACTTTAAAATTTTATCACGGTTGGTGTAACCGCGAGCTAAGCGAATGGCACTCATGGTCGCTTCTGTACCTGAGCTAACCATGCGAAGTTGTTCCATTGAAGGCACCAAGCTCTTTACTTTTTCGGCCATGATTATTTCTAATTCAGTCGGAGCTCCAAAACTTAAACCATTTTCTGCGGCTTCAATAACGGCCTGTTTAACATCAGGGTGATTATGCCCTAAGATCATCGGCCCCCATGAGCCGACATAATCAATGTATTGTTTTTTATCAGCGTCAAAAATATAAGCATCTTGCGCTCGCTCAATAAATAGTGGCCCGCCACCGACACCATTAAATGCACGAACGGGGGAATTTACACCACCTGGAATAATATTTTGTGCGCGTTGGAAAAGGGTTTCTGAATTGCTCATCTGATGCCTATAATAATTATGTTTGAATAACGTTAATATATCAGATTCTCTAGGTAGAAAAAAACAGTCAATTATATTTGTTGTAAGTGATTTATTTGAACTGCATCAACTCTTTAAGGTCTAATATTTTTATATAATGATTGTTTTTGTCTTTCAATTCATAAAGTAGTCTTAATTGTATGTTCAAGACCATCTCATCATTTTTTATCAATAATCTGCGCCGTTTTGTCGATAGGTTTTTCACTCGTAAAAGTAGTGCATTGCTTATCTGGTTATCGGTGTTTATTGGTGTCCTTGCCGGTGCAATGTCTGCACTCTTTGATCATGGCATTATTTGGGTTGCTGAATTACGTCTGTTATTTATTGAAGCCTACAGCGATTCAACGACACCTATGTGGTTGGTCGCTATTCCAATCTCTTCACTAATGGCTGGGGTGGCTTTTTACATTACTCACAGATTTGCACCAGAAGCCGGTGGTAGCGGTATTCCTGAAATCGAAGGTGCGATGGAAGGTATGCGCCCTGTGCGCTGGAAGCGTGTTATTCCGGTCAAATTTTTTGGTGGTTTACTCGCTTTAGGCAGTGGCATGGTACTAGGGCGAGAAGGCCCTTCTGTACAGCTTGGTGCAAATATCGGACGCATGATTTCTGATATTTTTAAAGTTAATAAAGCTGATGCTCAAGCATTATTAGCTGCAGGTGCTGCTGGTGGACTTGCTGCCGCCTTTAATGCGCCACTGGCGGGTATCATGTTTGTAATCGAAGAGATGCGCTCGCAGTTTAACTATAACCTGACATCAACAAAAAGCGTTTTCATGAGTGCAATAATGGCAACTATTGTGATGCGCCTTATTACCGATCAAGATGCAGTTGTTACGGTAACTCAATATAGTCACCCAAGTTTAATCTCGTTATGGCTGTACCTTCTACTTGGTTTTTGTTTTGGTGTTATAGGTATTTTGTTTAATAAAATGATTCTTGCTACTCAAGACATGTATCTTTTTATCCATCAAAATCAGCGTTGGCGCTTTGTCATGATTGGTGTGTTTTTAGGTGCGATTTTTGGAGCACTATCGATTATTGAGCCGGATCTTGCTTTTAGTGGTATGGAGCTAATTCCAGAAGTAGAAGCGGGTCACTATTTAATGGGCGGTTTATTAACAATTTTCTTGTTTCGTATTGTTGCTACCTTACTCAGTTTCGGTTCAGGAGCACCGGGTGGCGTTTTTGCACCTACATTAGCATTAGGGACACTTTTTGGTATGTTATTTGGTCTTGGTGCACAGCAGTTATTTCCGCATTTAATTACTACGCCAGGCACTTTTGCGATTGCTGGCATGGGCGGGCTATTTGCAGCAACGGTGCGTGCTCCAATTACTGGCATATTATTAGTTATTGAAATGACGAGTAATTATGAAATGATTTTACCGCTGATTGTAACTTGTTTGGGAGCAACCATGGTGGCGCAGTCTTTAGGTGGACGCCCAATTTATACTCAGCTGTTAGAGCGAACAATGCGTTTGTCTATGCGCCGTAAACGTGAAGAAACGACACGTAAAGCAATGTCTCGTTTGGCATCGACAGAGCCTAAGGAATAATTTTGAAAAGGTTAAGGTATAGTCTTATAAAGTGGTTAGTTGTTGCGTTGATCTGTTTATTATTAGGTTTTTTGCTTGGTAAATTTAAACAAGATATTTTACATGAGCAATTGTTGGAAACGACCAACGGAGTAAAGGCTTTAAATGAGCGTAATGAGTCTTTACAAAGCGAAGTGTCTCGCTTAGAGGTAGAAGATATTTCACAAAAAGAAACCATTAAAAGCTTAGCTGAATCAAATAAACAGCTTCAAAATGAGTTATTAACAGCAAATAATAAACTGTTTTTTTATGAGCGTGTTATCGCTCCAGAGCTTGAACAGCCTGGGGTGAAAGTATATTCATTTGAATTAAATCAAAACGAATTAACAGAAGAGTGGCAATATCAATTAGTATTGATGCAATCACAAAAAGAGCGTCGCTTCTTAAATGGAACCTATACTATTTCGTTGTCGGTATTTGAAGGCGAAATATTGAAGTTGGTTCCTTTATCTACTCTTATGGAAGGAGCAACAGATGGTTTTAAATTTAAATACTTCCAGACGCTAGAAGGTGTATTTTCGCTTCCAGAAAATACAACTGTAGATGAAGTTATTGTACAATTAAATGTAGCTGGAAATCGCTGGTATAAAGCACAAAGTATTGAAGAACGCTACGATTGGCGTGTACTAACAAGTTTAGACAGTAGTGAAATGGGGGAGTTTGAAATTCGCTAATATATTCATTATGTATATAGGCTTAAATAGTCTGTGTATAACGGCGATAGTAGTTGAACAAAATAGTCAGGTATTACATAATAGTTAATAGAGCATATTATATTAGAGGTTAACATGACATCCGAAGTAGAAATGGCAATGCCTATTAATTTCAGCGAAAGCGCTGCAAATCAAGTAAAAGGGCTGATGGCCGACGAAGATCCCAATATGAAATTACGTGTTTATGTCACTGGTGGGGGATGCTCAGGTTTCTCATACGGATTTACCTTTGATGAAAAAATAAATGAAGGTGATACGCAAATTGAAAAAAACGGAGTGACCTTAATCGTAGACTCAATGAGCTTGCAATATTTAGTCGGTGGTACCGTTGATTACACAAGCGGACTTGATGGTTCACGCTTTTTTGTTGATAACCCGAATGCAACTGCAACCTGTGGTTGTGGATCGTCATTCTCTATCTAACAATCTCCCCTTTTATGGTGCTATTGACTAGCACCATTTTTTTACTGCAAAGCTGTTGTTAACTAACAAAAAACTATATTTCCTCTCGCATTAAATTCTAATCTCTATAATATATCCCTTGTGTTTTTTTTATTATTTCTTGAGGTTTATTATGCTTGCTTCTGCACTGAGATATTTTCTATTACGCCCTTATTATTTAGCATTAGTGATTGTCGGCTTGTTGTTTTTTTGGATGTTATCCTCCCCTGCACAAAGTCAATTAAGCAACAATGACCCAAAAGTTGATGAAGCCCCTTTACCGAAAGTGCAGACAACCCATTTTGTACCACAAAAAATGGTTAAAGAACTTAATCTATATGGTAAAAGCGAAGCAAACAGCCGGGCGATTATTCGCGCTGAAGTACCTGGCAAAATTATAAAAATTGGCGCAGAAAAAGGCCATTATGTAAAACGAAATAAAAGTATTGCCAATATTGAAAAAAGTGAAATTCCTGAACGTTTGGCACAAGCAGAAGCGCAATTAAAAGAGAGTGAATTAAATTATAAAGCGGTTAAATCTTTAAATGAAAAAGGGTTGCAAGGACGCGTTCGTTTGGCGGAAGTAAATAGTACATTTCTTGCTGCACAAACTACGGTTCGTCAACTCAAACTACAGTTAAAACGTACTAATGTGGTTGCACCATTTTCTGGTGTTTTACAGGAGCAGTTTTCTGATAAAGGGGATTATGTACAAGTAGGCGACCCGATATTTAGTATTGAGAATACGAATCCCATCGTAATTAGAGGGGATGCAACAGAGCATCATGTTACGCAACTTAAAAAAGGCCAAAAAGTCACTGCTGAGCTTCTCTCCGGTGATATTATTGAAGGGAAATTAACCTACATATCGTCAATGGCGGACAGTCAAAGTAGTACCTTTCGTGTGGAAGCGGAGTTTGATAATCCTGAGTTCAGTATATTTTCAGGTATTAGTGCAAGGTTAACGATACCACTATACCCTGTTGATGCGATATATGTTTCTCCTTCGGTTTTAGCCTTGGATGAAGCGGGTAACTTGGGGGTGAAATTAGTGAAAGATGGCGTCGTTGTCTTTAAAGCAATTAAACTGGTTGAGGCTGATAATGATGGAGCTTGGTTATCTGGCTTTGATGAGCCAGTAGATATTATTACTTTAGGACAAGGTTTTGTAAAACCCGGCGCACAGGTTGATGCAAGCGCAGTTGAGGAGTAGTCATGAACGCAATTATTGAGGGCGCATTACAACGAAAACGCGCGGTATTAATGATGCTTGCATTTTTACTCATTGCAGGGCTTTCGGCGTATATTAACATTCCTAAAGAATCTGATCCTGATGTACCCATTCCTATTATTTATGTTTCTGTGGGCCATGAGGGGATCTCTCCAGAGGATGCAGAGCGACAATTGTTACGCCCATTAGAACAAGAACTTCGCAGTATTGAAGGCATAAAAGAGATGAAGTCTACGGCAAGCTCTGGTCATGCTTCAGTGGTACTGGAGTTTTATGTTGGCATCGATATTAAGAATGCTTTGATTGATGTAAGAGAGCAAGTTAGCCAAGCCAAAGGGCAATTACCCCAGGATACTGATGAACCAATTGTTAAGCAGGTTACTTTAGCAACCGAAAACCCTGCGTTAACTATCTTACTTTCCGGCGATGCGCCCGAGCGAGCAATGATAACCCTTGCTCGATTAATGCAGGATAAGTTAGAAAGTTTTGCCGAAATCTTAGAGGTAAGGATAGGCGGTGACCGTGAAGATATGGTTGAGATCTTAGTAGATCCGTTATTAATGGAAAGCTATCAACTTAATATGACCGATATCTATAACCTTATCTCTCGTAATAACCGTCTTGTTGCAGCAGGTGTGTTAGATAATGGTAAGGGGCGTTTTCCCATTAAAGTTCCCTCGGTATTTGATTCGGTTAAAGATGTCATGGAGATGCCGATAAAGGTAACTGGGGATAAAGTCATCACCTTTGCTGATGTTGCACAGATTCGTCGTACCTTTAAAGATTCTAACAATTTTGTCCGTGTTAATGGTTTGCCTACGGTATCACTTGAGGTGATAAAACGCCCCGGGGAAAATATCATTGAAACCGTGGACAAGGTGAAAACTCTAATCGATGAAAATCGCCAATTTTGGCCAAATAACATTCAGGTTAGTTATGCGGGAGATAAATCCAAAGATGTAAAGCAGATGCTTAATGACTTGCAGAACAATGTTATAAGTGCAGTCTTATTAGTGGTGATTGTGATCATAGCCATTTTAGGCGTTCGCAGCGCAGGTTTAGTTGGTGTGGCTATTCCCGGCTCATTTTTAACGGGTATTTTAGTTCTATGGATGTTCGGGATCACGGTCAATATTGTTGTGTTATTTGCACTGATCATGGCTGTTGGTATGCTGGTTGATGGCGCCATTGTAGTCACCGAATTTGCCGATCGTGAAATGAGTGCTGGTGTAAAGCGTCATAAGGCCTATGTGACGGCCGCGAAACGTATGTCATGGCCTATTATTGCATCTACAGCAACGACCTTAGCCGCTTTCGCTCCGCTACTTTTTTGGCCAGGTGTGACCGGCGAGTTCATGAAGTATCTCCCTTTAACATTAATCGCAACCTTAAGTGCTTCACTCTTAATGGCCCTTATATTTATTCCTGTGTTAGGAAGTGTTTTTGGTAAACCACGTGTACTTTCAGAGAAAAATGAACGAGAAGCGATTATTGCCGACAAAGGTGATTTGCTTTCATTAACCGGCATTACCGGTGCCTATGTTAAAACCTTAAATAAATCCATAAATAGCCCTTGGTGGGTGTTATTGATCGCGATTGCCATTGCAGCATCTGGTATGACGCTTTTTATCAAGTCTAATTTAGGTGTGGAGTTCTTCCCAGAAGTAGAGCCACCCGGAATCAATGTGAAAGTACGTTCTTATGGTGACTTTTCGATTGATGAACAAGATAAAATAATGTCTACCATTGAGGAAAAAATACTTCCTTTACAAAATGAAATCGATACGCTTTATGTAAAAACAGGCGACTCAACCGGAGAAACGGTTGGATCGATGCGAATTAACCTTAAAGATTGGCATGAACGACGTAGTGCAAATGAAATAATTGCAGATATTCAAGCTCGTACGGTGGCATTACCTGGTGTTGAAATAGAACTTAAAAAAGATCAAGCAGGGCCTCCAACAGGAAAAGCGCTGCAGATTGAATTAAGCTCTCGTTTTCCTGAGTTATTACAGGAAGCTGCTGATAAGTTGCACCATGCACTGGCTGCTAAACCTTACTTCATCAACCTAGAAGATGATGGAGCTAAACCGGGAGTTGAATGGCAATTTAAAATTAACCGTGCAGATGCCGCCCGTTATGGTGCAGATGCAACATTATTGGGGAGCAGTGTCCAGTTCTTAACTAATGGGTTGATGTTAGGTACTTATCGACCTGATGATGTTGATGATGAATTAGATATTCGCGTTCGTTACCCTGCTGATGAGAGAAGCTTGAGCAAATTGACCGAACTACGTATACAAACTGAAGCAGGGCAAATACCAGTTAGCCATTTCGTCGACCTGACTCCAATGCCTAAGCAATCATCGATTAAAAAAGTAGATGGGCGCATTGTGATGACGGTTAGTGCGGATATGGCAGAGGGCTATAATCTTAGCCTTATCTTACCTGAACTGGAGGCTGAGTTACCTGATCTTGGGTTAGATCCAAGAGTGAGCATAAAAGTGCGCGGTCAAAATGAAGAGCAACAAGAAGCCTCGTTGTTTTTACAAAATGCATTTATGGTTGCTCTTGGAGTCATGGCACTTATTTTAGTACTCCAGTTTAATTCTTTTTATCAAGCATTTCTGATTTTGAGTGCCGTAATATTTTCGACAGCGGGCGTCTTTATTGGCCTATTTTTAAGCCAAAGTGCTTTTGGTATTGTGATGTCTGGAATAGGCGTAATCGCTTTAGCGGGTATTGTGGTCAATAACAATATCGTTTTAATTGATACTTATAATGTATTTAGGGATCGGGGTTTAACTACGCACGATGCAATTCTTCGTACCGGTGCGCAACGTATTCGCCCTGTATTACTGACAACAGTGACGACAATCCTTGGCTTAATGCCCATGGTATTAAAAATGAACATCGATTTTGTGGCACGTACCGTTGAGTTTGGTGCGCCCTCTACCCAGTGGTGGGCACAATTAGCAACGGCTATTGCTGGTGGTCTAACCTTTGCCACATTATTGACATTAATATTAACCCCCTGTTTATTAATGATAGGTGCGAACTGTGCGCGTTACGTTGACTTACGCCTAAAAAAGATATGATAAAACCTATCGTCTAACTTGCAACATAGCTATTAGGTGGTTAATATTCGCCGCCTAATATTCTTGCTATGGAAAGTCTGTTAATGCTTGAAAAATTTATCTATATTTCCGATATGATTGGGGTTATTGCTTGCGCCATTTCAGGTGTGTTAGTGGCCACTCGCTTACGTATGGATCCATTTGGGATAACTGTTCTTGCCGGTGTGACAGGTATTGGTGGGGGGACGATTCGTGACATGATGATGGGGGCGACGCCAGTTTTTTGGATAATTGATAATACTTACATTTATGTCATTTTATTAACTGCCATTATTTCAGTGTATTGGTTACATCGCATACATCGCTTTCCCGTTTACCTACTGCCTATTTTGGATGCTTTCGGTTTGGCTATTTTTACCATTATCGGTGCCCAAAAAGCACTCGCTTTTGGCTTTAGTGGTCCAGTTGCTATTGTGATGGGCTGTGTCACAGGGGTTGTAGGCGGAATGATCCGAGATATGCTCAGTGGGCAAATTCCCTTCGTATTGCAGAAAGAGATTTATGCAACCGCGTCTATTTTAGGCGCCACCTTGTATGTTATCTGTGACTATTTAGCATTCGGTCCGATTGTCGCAATGATGATTGCGATGCTAGGCACACTCTCTCTGAGGTTATCGGCAATTTATTGGCATCTTTCTTTACCTGTGTTTAGTAGTGATAGAGAAGCTTAATGGGCGAGGAAAACTAAAAAGCCCGAAACTTAACTGAACGGGCTTTAAATGTGAGGAATTTTTGGGGCGGGTTAGCCTTGCGACATCGCTTGTTCTGTCCCTGATGGGATTTCAGTTTCTTCCTCATTTTCAGGTTGTTCAGTTTCCCCACCATTTTCAGATTGTTCTTTCTCTGGTAGCATATCTCGAGAGGCATTAGTTAGAATTGTATTCTTCGCCACTTCGTTAAATACAAGTTCACCATCATCGCCATCTTCTGTATCTTCCCATACTACACGTACAAAGCCATTATATACAGTATGGAAGAACTTATTGTTGTCCTCATTAACATCTGACCAGTTCGTATCTATATTGGCAACTGAGCTCGGAACACTGAATTCGCGAAGTACTTTGCCGTGTACGGTAATGTCTTTCCATGTTCCTGAGGCAAGCTTAGTAGTGCTATCAGTTGGATAGAATAAGCGTTTATAAAAATCAGCTTTCCCTCCTTGTATTACTTGCATAATAATATCGCCGTTTACTTGGTTTTCGGTTAATCCTGCAATATAGATACTATTTTCTGCCATAGAAGGGGGAGTGCTTGCGCTTGCATTGATAATCATTGGATCTAAAGTTGTTGCTGGTTCACCATCCCAATCAACACCATTACATGATTCGCCTAACTGCTCCCATCTTGTTGGGTTACCCTCTTCACACCAATCGCCGAGATTAAATCCATAGGGGCTTGAGGCTGAAGATGGTGTAAAGTCGAGTTGGTAGGCTTTTGAACCAGCTGGGAATTTAAGTGTACTTGAAACTGCCTCAGCCCAAGTGCCATCCCCACCAGAGTTTTGCAGTGCAGCTTGCACACTGAGACCTTCTATCGCAATTTCCTTAGCTGTTACGGTTTCGTTTAGCGCCGTTGTACCCATATTTAATGTGATGCTTCCATCTGCATTAAGCGTGATAGTTTTTATATTGTCATCTTCGGCAACCCACCCCTTGTCGGTGAGTATTAACTGTTTGGGGTCAACTTCAAAGGTAAGTACCTGTTGCTCATCATTTTCATCAATTTCATATTCGTCATCAATAACATCGCCAGCACTGTCTAGCTTGAGCATGCCAAACTCTAAGAAAATAGTATCGTCGTCTTCTTCACTCCAAAACCAATGAATGCCACCATCTTTAATTAATTCAGCTAAACTAATCTGCATTGAAGTTTTTGTCGCTTCATTTTGCGCCACCTGTTCTTTTAGACCTTCTGTTTCAATCGCTACATGATCTTCATTAATATCCGTTGCGATACTTTCAACATCAAAGTTATCATCGCCATCTAGTGCTGCACTTTCTACTGTTTGTGTGATGGTAGCTAAGGCCGCAAATACCTTAGTTGTGATTAGAGAAACCAGCTCATCTAGCTCTACCCCTTCAGTTTCAGCTGTTGTTTTTAATGCATCCATATTGGTTGCGATCACATTGGCGGTGACCTGTGCAATTTGATGTAGCTTTTTAAATTCGGCTGCGTCATCCCCCGATGCTTTCGCCTCAACATAGTCTTTATCCAATGCCAACGTGGTACCTAATTTGCCTTGTACAGAAGATTCCGCTTGTTCAATACTATTACCATTTTCAACTTCATTTTGAACCAGTGTTGTGAGTGGGCTGATAAAGGTATAACCGGCTGGAGCACTTAGCGTGTAAGCTTTTTGTACTACACCACCATTGGCATCGTCTAAGTAATCTTCATCAACCGTTTCTCCCTTAGTGACGATCACTAATAGCGGGTTTTCATCAATTTCTGCTTGCGTTACGCCTTCAAGAGTAAAGGCTCCTCCTTCGCCTGTAGTAGCAGAGGGTTCTCCTGCATCACACATCTTATTTTTATCTAAGTCTAAACATACTGTTGCGTTTCGAAGATAGCCGTCGGCTGCCTTACCCGAGACAGATGTAGTCGCTTCATCAGCAACTGAGTTTGATGAAGAACTTCCACCACAGGCAGATAAAGCACCAATGACAAATAGTGAGGTTAGCGTTTGTTGAAATTTCATAAATACTCCATGTATTATCTCAAAAATAAAATAGGCCATATTTGTAAATAAATAATAGAAAACCCATTTAAACCACAATCAAAAATAATGGTAGTCAAGGGTTTTTTATAATTCCACGTCATAAATTTTATTTTTTGTTAAATAACTAGCTAAAAAAGGAGAAGATGATAAATATCATGGGATTATAGTTGACCGCTTATCTTTAAAAAATGTGCTATACCTCTCTTTTTAGTCGCCTCAATGAATCGCCATTTGCACTGTCTGCCATTTAATTAATTGTTTATGCCCCGTGGAGGGGATTTCCTCTATAATTTGGTAACAGTTATCACAGGGATTAGAGTGTATTATGTATAAAGTGTCTCAAGGTGTACCCGATAAGCTAGGTGTTACATTCAGTAAAAATGGTGCAAATTTTTGTGTTTATGCACGTTTAGCCGAATCCGTTGAACTATTGTTTTTTGACCACAAAGACTCCGCTGATGCGAGTAAAATATTTAAACTCTCCGACATAACCAACCGCACTGCCTATTATTGGCACATTTTTATTGAAGGTGTGACTGCTGGCCAGCTTTATGCTTTTCGTGTAAATGGTCCTTACCGTCCCCATGAAGGATTATCTTTCCAACCCGATAAAGTATTGCTTGACCCCTATGGACTATTAGTTGAGCGGGGAGAATCTTTTTGTCGCGAGGCCGCTATTAAAGAGGGCTCTAATGTCGATAAATGCTTAAAAAGTGTCGTGGTTGATATTGACGACTATGACTGGGAAGATGATCAGCATCCACGACATCCGTTTGCAACCAGTGTTATTTACGAAATGCATGTGGGGGGATTTACTCGCCATCCAAGCTCAGGTGTTAGTGAAGATAAACGCGGCACATATGCAGGTTTAGTAGAAAAAATCCCCTACCTTAAAGAACTTGGTATTACAGCGGTTGAATTAATGCCGGTGCATCAATTTGATCCCAGTGAGCATCATGCCGGTCTAGTTAATTATTGGGGCTATAGCCCATTATCGCTATTTTCAACTCATCGAGAGTACAGTTCAGATCAATCGGTACTTGGGCCTATTAATGAATTTAGGGATATGGTAAAAGCTTTACATGCTGCTGATATAGAAGTAATTTTGGATGTGGTTTATAACCATACGGCGGAGGGAGATGAAAATGGACCAACTCTCTCTTTTAGAGGTTTTGACAGTAGCGTGTATTACATTATGTCGGAAGACAGAAAGCATTACATGAATTTTAGTGGCTGTGGTAATACCTTAAATGGTACTCATTCGGTAGTACGTCGAATGATCATCGATAGCTTACATTTTTGGGTAGAGAAGATGCATGTGGATGGCTTTCGCTTCGATTTAGCGTCCATTCTTTCCCGAGATGAATTAGGCCGACCCATGCTCAGCCCTCCTACATTATGGAGTATAGATACTGACCCTATTTTATCACCAGTGAAACTTATCGCGGAAGCTTGGGATGCCGGCGGGCTCTATCAAGTTGGAAGCCTTGCTGGGCAGCGTTGGCGTGAATGGAATGGTCATTTTCGTGATGATGTTCGCCGTTTTGTACGCGGAGACCCTGGGTTAGTGGGAAAATTTGTTTCACGTTTAATTGGTAGCCCCGATGTATACGGTGAACATAATCTAGAGCCCGAAAAATCAGTTAATTTTATCACTTGTCATGATGGATTTACGCTCCATGATCTTGTCAGTTATAACGATAAGCATAATTTAGCTAATGGAGAACAAAATCGTGATGGGTGCTCTGATAACTTTAGTTGGAATCATGGTGTAGAGGGGCCTACGGGTGATAAGAAAATAAACCAGTTACGATTACAACAGATCAAAAACTTACTTGCGATTAACCTTATCTCTTTAGGCACACCGATGATTTTAATGGGCGATGAGATAGCAAGGAGTCAACTTGGCAATAATAATGGCTACTGCCAAGATAACCCTGATTTTTGGTTTAATTGGGATAATGTTAAAAAGAACAAGGAGTTATTTCGGTTTACCAAGGCACTTATTGAACACCGTACGACATTAGAAGCAGTACATTTAAGTGATGCAAGGCGTGATTCATTACATGACATAATTGCCCAATCAGGTATTCGCTGGCACGGTATTAAAGTAAACCAACCCGATTGGGGAGAGCACTCGCATGCCATTGCTATGGAGAGCAAACAACCTGCTTCTGATCATGTAACTTATGTTGTATTTAATGCTTATTGGGAAGATTTAACTTTTGAGTTACCAGCAGCCCCTAGTGGTAAGTGGCAACGAGTCGTTGATACTGCATTAAAGGGAGGAGAAGATATTTATGTTGAGGGAGATAAAAAGTATTTTGCCTGTAAAGAGTACTTAGTTGCAGCACGTTCATTGGTTATTTTGATTGGATAACGATGATTGAATTGATAAAATAAAAATACTAGAAAAGTCTCCCTAAGTATAAGACATAACAGGTAAAACGATGCAAGTGGAACAAAATTCAAAACAATTGGTTAATTGGTTTCGTAGCTCAGCGCCTTATATTAATGCGCACCGGAACAAAACTTTTGTATTAATGTTAGGAGGGGAGGCTCTAGAGACAGATAACTTTCAGCATATTATCAATGATATTGCACTGCTGAATAGCCTCGGGGTAAAACTTGTTTTAGTACATGGTGTACGACCTCAAATTCAAAAGCAACTTGATTTACATGGCCATAAAAGTGCCTTTGAAAATGATGTCCGTATCACTGATGAGAAAAGTTTAGCTCTCATTAAACAAGCGGTTGGTGCTGTACAAATAGAGTTACAAGCGCGTTTATCGATGGGACTTGCAAATTCGCCAATGCAGGGGGCAAGTATTCGAACTGTAGTGGGTAATGTGGTGACTGCACAGCCGATTGGTGTTAAAGATGGCATTGATTATTGTCACGCTGGTAAAGTACGAAGGATCGATGTGGAAGGTTTAAAAACTCATCTCGATATGGGTGCTATTCCTGTTATTTCTCCATTAGGTTTTTCGGTAACTGGCGAGGTGTTTAATCTATTAGCAGAAGAAGTGGCAACACAAGTTGCTATTGCCTTACAGGCAGATAAATTGATTGGTTTTTGTTCTAATATTGGTGTGTTAGATCAATCAGGGCAACTTATTTCAGAGCTTTTACCTGAGGAGGCACAAAAGCATGTTGATGCCATTGCCTATGAAGCTGGTGAGGCACCCGGTACTTTACGTTTTTTACGTGCTGCGATTGCCGCATGTAAAGCGGGTGTTACTCGAAGCCATCTTATTAGTTATTATCAAGAGGGGGCATTACTTAAAGAGTTATTTACACGTGACGGCAGTGGCTCTCAAATTGTAAAAGAGAGCTCTGAGCGGATTCGTACTGCAACTATTGATGATATTGGCGGATTGCTTGAGTTAATTGAGCCCCTTGAAAAGCAAGGTGTATTAGTTAAACGTTCTCGCGAGTTACTAGAAAATGAGATCCATCATTTTTTAATCGTTGAGCTCGATGGCATGGTAATTGGCTGTGCCGCGTTGTACCCCTTTAAAGATGAAAAAATGGGCGAGTTGGCCTGTTTAGTTAGTCACCCTAAATATCGACGCAGTGCGCGTGCAGATAATTTAGTTACTCATGTGGAGCGTAAAGCGCGTGAGTTAGGCTTAGAATCTATTTTTGTTTTAACCACACAAAGTATTCATTGGTTCCGTGAACGCGGTTTTGATTTTACGGATATCAATCAGTTACCAGCTGCTAAGAAAGAGATGTATAACTTGAAACGTAATTCAAAAGTGTTACTACGTAAAATCAGTTAATTCAAGGAAGTTATACTATTATGCGTTTAGCACATCAAGCATTAGCAACAATCCCGTTTTTCATGTTTCTTTTACTGTCTTTTTCAGTGCACAGTAAGGTGCAATATTTAACCATTGGGACAGGTGGTGTGACTGGTGTTTATTATCCAACCGGTGGTGCTATCTGCCATCTTGCTAATCAAATAACGGATGGTAATTATCATTGTGAAATTAAAAGTACGCCTGGCTCTATTTATAATATCGAAGGTATTAGAAGTGGAGAGTTAACTATTGGCGTACTGCAATCAGACTGGCAGTTCCATGCCTATGAAGGCTCTGGGCGCTATAAAGAAGTAGGGAAATTTTCTACTTTACGTTCACTATTTTCTGTTCATGCAGAACCTTTTACAGTGTTGTCTAGATCCGATTCTGATATTAGTAGCTTTGAAGACTTAAAAGGGAAAAGAGTTAATATTGGTGCACCTCGTTCTGGGCAGCGTGCCACAATGGAAATGTTGTTAAATTTATATGGCTGGGAAATAGATGATTTTGAAACCGCTTTAGAGCTCACGCCAAGTGAACAAGCTAAAGCGCTTTGTGATGATAGAGTAGATGCCATTATTTATGTCGTTGGTCACCCCAATAGTTCAATTAAAGAGGCATCAGGTGCTTGTCAAACTAAATTAGTTAATGTAGCCGGGGATAAAATTGATCGTATTACGGAGGAAACTAGTTATTACCAAAAAGCAGTGATTCCGGGTGGTATGTATCGTGGTAGCCCTAATGCGACTGATACATTTGGCGTTGGTGCGGTGATCACAACCACATCTGAACTTTCAGAAGAGGTCGCCTATCAATTGGTTAAGTCAATTTTTGAAAATCATGCTGAATTCATCCAATTACACCCTGCTTTTAAGTTATTAAAAAAGCATAAGATGGTGAGCAACTCAATTACAGCGCCACTCCATAAAGGTGCTGTTCGTTATTATAAAGAGGTTGGATTAATTAAATAACCTCAACTTAGGATAAGCAAAGCGATACAGCACTGCTATTTCCCCACATTTCTGCGATAAATCAGCTTTCAATAGTCAGCTATTGCTAAGCTGATTTGCTTGAACGATGGAAAACTATCAGGATTTTATGGGATCAATCGTTAAATGATGAATATAGATGATAATTTCGTTTTCATTATACCAATTCCGTTAATATAGTGATCAAATATTACCTAGGAAAAAGGAGTTAGTTCATGGCGAAAATTGATGTAAATGGTTGCTCCCTTTACGAAATTTTTAACGCTAAAATAGCTTTTTTAACCAGTAAGATTGATCAGTTATTTAATGGATTTGGTATTAGTGTTTTTTATAGGTGCTAAATTAAAAAGGCCTATTTACCCATTAGGTAAATAGACCTTTTTAAAGATGTTGAATTACTTATGATTGCATTTTCCATCTACGGGCTCGCCATAGAGATATAAACTATGGTTAGTTAACTTGATACCATATTTTGCGGCAATCAGCTTTTGTTGCTCTTCGATTAAGTCATCGTTAAACTCGATCACTTCACCACATTTTAAACAGACAAGGTGGTCATGATGCTCTTGGTGTGTCAGCTCAAAAACTGATTTTCCGCCTTCAAAGTGGTGGCGAGTGACTATTCCCGCATCATCAAATTGATTCAAAACACGATATACCGTTGCTACACCAACCTCATCGCCTTGTTCAAGCAGTTTTTTATATAAATCTTCAGCACTTAAATGTTGGTTCTCAGGCTGTTGTAATAAACGTAAGATTTTTAGACGTGGAGAAGTTACTTTTAAACCCGCTTCTTTTAACGCTATATTTTCTAAAGACATAATCGTGTTCCTTACAACAATAATTAATCGCTCAGTTCAGCGAGGCACATTTCATCAAAAATCTGCTTAGACCACGTTTTAACACGCGTCGCAGTCAGTTCTGGTTGGCGATCTTCATCGATGCCTAAACCAATAAAGTGATTATCATCAACAAGTGCTTTAGAAGCTTCAAAATCGTAACCTTCGGTTGGCCAGTTGCCAACAATAATCGCCCCTTTACTTTCAACGATATCACCTAGTTGGCCCATCGCATCAAGGAAGTATTCAGCGTAATCTTCTTGATCACCACAACCAAAGATAGCAACTAATTTTTCGTTAAAGTCGATATCCTCTAAATCCGGGAAAAAGTCATCCCAATCACACTGTGCTTCACCGTAGTACCAAGTTGGGATGCCAAATAATAACAAGCTAAATTCAGCGATCTCTTCTTTACTACTTTTCGCGATATCTTTCACTTCAACGAGGTTTTTACCTAGCTCTTTTTGGATCATTTTAGCAACAGCTTCTGTATTACCTGTGTCGCTACCAAAGAAAATGCCAACGCTTGCCATATATTATTACCTTTGTTAATTGTTAATCTGTGCATGCAGTAACTGCGTAATCAGTTCGCTGCGATTTATATTCTGCTCTTTTGAAAGCTTATTAAGCAAACTAAATAGTTCGCTGTCTACTTTTAACTCAATACGCTTTAAACCTTTTTGCTTATCACGCTGCACCTGTTTCTGCTTATTAATTTTAAGCTGTACTTTGCGAGAGTGCGGATTGCTTTTAGGCCTACCTGGACGTACTTCGTCAGCAAAAAGATCGTGGGTAATACGATCGAATGATTCTTTTGCCATTTTTCTACCTAAAAATTTGCGATTAGTTATTTACATAAAAAGATCTAAAGTTGCGCTTTATTATCGTTAATCTCTTTCTTATATTTAACTAGATGCCCAAACAATTTCAACGATTGCTTTAAAAATAAAACCGACACAACCAAAAAACAAAACGGCCCACACAATATGACGTCCAAATTTTGGAACATTACTGCGTTTTAATACGTCCTGTACAGAGAGCCCCATTAATAAAAACAGGAAAAGATAAAAACCGTACAAGCCAAGGGTCTCAATTTGTTCAGTATATTGTTGTAACATGTTCAAGGCTTCATTTTAAAGAGGGGAATATAACATATTAATTTACATTAGTGCGCGTCAATATCTGCTCTTTCTTGAAAAAATTGCATCACTAAACGATTAAATGTCTTTGCTTTTTCTGCATGTAACCAGTGACCTGTATTAGCTATAATCTTAGGTTGTGCATTAGGAAACTGTTGCATAATCGTTTTTTGATGCTCGGGTAAGATATAGTCGGAGTTACCACCTTTAATAAATAACGTAGGGGCATTAAAAACACTTTTTTCGTAGGGCCAATTTCGAATGTGTTGATAGTTATTCGCAAGCGCGGTTAGATGAAAAACAAAGTGAAAGTGTTGCTCTTTTTTGTGCAATGACTTCAATAAAAACTGTCTTATTTCAGGGCTGTCAATATATCGTGACAGTTGTTCATTTGCCTGCATTCTATTTTTAATCTTTTTAACATCAAGCAATAATAGACCATTAAACACTTCACTGTGTTTATCGGCATAGTTAACTGGTGCGATATCCGCCACAACAAGGCGCTTAACTCGCTCGGGATGAGTTAACGCACAACCCATTGCAATTTTCCCACCCATCGAGTGCCCAATAATAGAAAACGTCTGTACTTCGAGGTGATCCGCCAAGGCAAAAATGTCGGCGACCATTTCTGGATAGGTCATACTTTCACTTTGCGGACTTTTTCCATGGTTACGCACATCAATTAATACAATATGAGCGTATGCTTGTAACTCTGTGGCTAAGGTTGAGAGGTTCGACAAACTACCAAATAAACCATGGATTAAAAAAATAATCTCATTTTTATTATCTGCATCAATGTCAAAGGCCTGTTTTATTTGGTAATTAAGTAGCATAAGATATCATTTTAAGTGAAAATAAAGTCAGATTAACTAAGTGGTTGGATATTAACATATATGCAACATTTTAACGTCATTTTTTAAACTATCTGGGAGATAGATAAGTTAAAAAATGATAAATCGTAGCAAGTGGTGAAGTAATGAAGCAAATTGATATTGAAGATGATCTATACAAATTTATTTTGAATAATATACAGGCGTTTGGTGAAACGCCTTCGCAAATTTTACGTCGACTATTGAATTTACCCCCACAAATATCAGCACAAAAAACTCCTGTTTCTGACACTCCGGCTCTGGTCGAAGAAGAAAAAATAATCGTTGAAACAGCGATCGAAGAAGATTTGGTAAAGGCTTCACCTGAACCTGCGCCCGCTGAAAAGTCTGGCGCACATAGTTTTGCTGGCGCGTCTCTACCGGAAGCTTTTTCCCATGGTATTGAAGCACTGTTTAAAAGTGAAACGTTTCAAAAAGAGCCTGTAATAACTAATAAATTTAAAATGATGCTAACTACTATGTATTACGAAAATAGAAGCGCATTTATTGAGGCCGCTAAAGTGGCCAAAGGTCGATCTCGAGATTACCTTGGGGAAAACCTGGAACAGTTATTAGCTTCCGACAATAAAGAAGAAGTGGATCTATTAATTGCCAGTAAGCCACGTGATATTCCCTACACCCCTTTTTGGGTGGTAACCAATGCCAATACTGGGCGTAAACGTATTATTCTGACTCAGGTAATGGCTTATATGGGCTATCCTCACCACCTTATTGAACGCATCAAAGAAGAGATTTAAAGTCGCTGGTTGCGCAGAGTGAACTGAAACAAATAGAGAAAGGTAAATTCAGCTTTACACTTCGTTTACCTTTCTAGCGCTACTTTCGAATTAAAAAATAATTATACTGGTTATTACAGGTTGTGATAACGCATTCATTTAAAGCAGTGCTTATTGTGAGTACTACCTAAAGTTACAATTATCATATCAAAGGAAGTTTTAATTTATGGCAATTCATGAACGTGCAGGACAAACAGCAATCGCTAGCGATTTGGTCGATATTCCTAAGTTAGTTTCTGCTTATTATATTAACCTCCCGGATGTAACCGTGCCAAGTGAGCAGGTTGCGTTCGGTACTTCGGGACACCGTGGGTGTTCTTTTAACAATGCTTTTACTGAGTTGCATATTTTAGCAATTAGCCAAGCACTTGCGGAGTATCGTAAGGAGCAAGGTTATACAGGCCCAATGTTTATCGGTAAGGATACTCATGCACTTTCAGAGCCTGCATTTGCTTCTGCAGTACAAGTATTAGTTGCCAATGGTATTAAAGTGATTGTTCAGGCGGGAGGCGGTTATACACCCACCCCTGTTATTTCACACGCTATCTTGCAATACAATGAAGCAAATCCTGATAATTTAGCTGATGGTATTGTGATCACGCCATCACATAATCCCCCAGAAGATGGTGGTTTCAAATATAACCCACCAAATGGCGGGCCTGCTGATAGTGACGTTACTAAAATCATTCAAGATCGTGCTAACGAAATCCTTAATGATAACTATGATGATATTTTACAAGATGACTTTAGCGAAGCGATGCAGTCGGATCTAGTTGAAGAGTATGATTATATTCAACCTTATGTTGACGATTTAAAAAATGTTTTAAATGTTGAAGCAATTGCTAAAGCGGGTATTAAAATCGGTGTTGATACATTAGGCGGCTCAGGTGTTGCCTATTGGCCCGTTATTGCAAAAACCTACGGGCTAGATATTGAAGTAGTAAATGATAAGGTGGATCCGACTTTCTCATTTATGACGCTTGATAAAGATGGAAAAATCCGCATGGATTGTTCATCTCCTTACGCTATGGCTGGTCTGATTAAGTTAAAAGATCAATTCGATGTTGCTATCGCCAATGATCCAGATTATGACCGACATGGCATTGTGACTAAAAGCTCTGGTTTATTAAATCCAAATCACTATTTAGCGGTGGCGATTAGTTACCTTTTCACCAATCGTCCTGACTGGCCTGCGACAGCTAAAGTAGGTAAAACATTAGTTTCTAGCTCGATGATTGACCGTGTTGTTGGCCAATTAGGTCGTGAAATGTCTGAAGTGCCTGTTGGCTTTAAATGGTTTGTAGATGGATTGTTTGATGGATCATTTGGCTTTGGTGGTGAAGAAAGTGCGGGAGCATCCTTCCTACGTAAAGATGGACGTGTTTGGAGTACCGATAAAGATGGCATCATTTTAGCGTTGTTAGCAGCTGAAATTATTGCCGTAACAGGTAAAGATCCTGGTGAGCACTATGCTGAGTTTGCTGAAAAATTTGGTGCGCCAGTTTATACACGCTTCGATGCGCCAGCATCACCAGAGCAAAAAGCGGTGTTAGCAAATTTAAGTCCTGAGATGGTTGAAGCGGAAACATTAGCAGGTGAGAAAATTCTAGAGAAGCTTACTCACGCGTCGGGTAATGGTGCTGCTATTGGAGGCCTCAAGGTGACCACTGAAAATGGTTGGTTTGCTGCCCGTCCGTCTGGCACAGAAAACATTTATAAGATCTACTCTGAATCCTTCATTGGCGAAGAACATATCGCTAAAATACAAGAAGAAGCTCAGCAGATCGTTGCCTCCGCTTTTTCAAAGGCGGGTTTGTAAACACTTACACCGTTGATGTCTATCCCTGCTAATACCACTAAGCGAATTTTCATCCTTTTTTAGGCGATGACAATTCGCTTTTTTGCTTTTAAGCAATGGCAAATACAAAAAGGGGGCGTAGGAGTTGGGAGGGTGACTAAAAATTAGTAGCTAGTAATCTAGTAATTGTTGTAAATCAATTGCTTTAAAGGGGGATGACTAATTAGTGGTAAATTAATCATGTTTATATTAACTATGTCACTAAAATTTAATTAAAACAAACTATTATCAGTAGCTTGAATCTTAACGCGTATATTATCGATATTAATTTTATTGGTTCAAATTTTCATTATTTAAATATGGGTGTCACATGGCAACAATAAAAGAAGCAAAAGCAAAAAAAACAGTCGCAAAAAAAGCGCCTAAGAAAGCAACAGCAAAGAAGGCCACTGCATCGAAAGCGGTAGCTCAAGACGTTGCTAACATTTCATGTACGACCGAGCAGATGCAGCAATCGATTATCGACCGCTTGCACAAAGGGCTTGGTACTGATTCTCAAAAAGCAAATAATAAGGCATGGTGGAATGCAACCTGTTATGCCGTAAATGAAGTCGTTTTTGATAAACTGACACAAACACAACAAAACCATTCAGGTAAAGATACTCGTTCAGTTAATTACTTGTCGCTAGAGTTTCTGATGGGACGTTTACTATCCAATAACTTACATAACCTAGAGCTGTTCAAAGTAACAGAAGAAGCCTTAAAAGGGCTTGGTAAAGATCTCTATGAGATTTGTGATGAAGAGCCTGATATGGCACTGGGTAACGGCGGTTTAGGTCGATTGGCTGCATGTTTTATCGATTCATTAGCGACGCTTGGTTATCCTGCTATTGGTTACGGTATTCATTATGAGCATGGTTTATTTGCCCAATCATTCCAAGATGGCCGTCAAATAGAGCGCCCAGATACATGGCGTGAGTATGGTAATCCTTGGGAGATTTGTCGTCCTGAGTCAGTTCAGCATGTGCCACTTTACGGCTATGTTGAAACTGTTTTTGATGAGCAAGGGTCACATAAAGTATGGCATGCTGGCCAGAAATTAAAGGGTGTGCCGTGGGATGTGCCAATTGTAGGGTACGGAGCAAAAACAGTAAATATTCTTCGCCTTTGGGAAAGCCGTGCTGATGAAGCATTCGATTGGGATGTGTTTAATGCTGGTGGTTATGTTGATGCACAGGCTGAAAAGTCGCAGGCTGAAACCGTTTCTAAAGTGCTTTATCCAAATGATGAAACATTAGAAGGTAAAGAGCTACGTTTAGTGCAGCAATACTTCTTCTGTGCATGTTCAGTAAAAGATATTTTACGCCGTTTTAAACGTCATAACAGCGATTGGACAAAACTTGGCGAGAAAGTGGCTATTCAGTTAAATGATACACACCCAACCATTGCGATACCTGAATTAATGCGTATTCTTGTTGATGAAGAGCGCTTAGATTGGGATTTTGCTTGGTCAATTTGCCAAAACGTATTTGCCTACACCAACCATACGTTGTTACCAGAAGCCTTAGAAAAATGGTCTGTCGCTTTATTTGAAAAAGTATTACCGCGTCACCTTGAAATCATTTATGAAATCAACCGTCAATTCCTCGATTTAGTTGAGCAAAAATGGCCTGGTGACAATGCTAAAAAAGCGACGCTTTCTATTATTGAAGAAAGCGATGATCGTAAAGTACGTATGGCCAACTTATGTGTTGTGACAGCCTTCAAAGTTAATGGCGTGGCAGCTGTTCATTCTGAGTTAGTTAAAACAGACCTGTTCCCAGAGTTCCATGAGTTATTCCCAACGAAACTAGTAAATGTGACCAATGGTGTAACACCTCGTCGCTGGTTAAAAGCGTGTAATCCTAAACTTGCTGCCTTATATGATGAAGAAGTAGGGGCTGATTGGGTTGTTAACCTTGAGAAGTTACGTGGCGTGTTACCTAAAGCAAAAGATGTTGCTTTACAAAAGCGTTTTATGGACATCAAAAAAGATAACAAACTTGAATTGGCTAAAATCATTAAGAAATTAACCGGTGTTGAAGTATCAGCGGATGCGATTTTTGATATTCAAATTAAACGTCTGCATGAATACAAGCGTCAGCAATTAAACATGATTCATATCCTAGCGCTATATAAACGTTTATTGGATAATCCTGATTACGATATGGTGCCTCGTGTGTTTATTTTTGGCGCCAAAGCTGCACCTGGATACCATATGGCGAAACAGATCATTTTTGCGCTTAATAAGATTGCTGATAAAGTAAATAATGACCCGCGTGTTAAAGGCAAATTAAAAGTGGTATTTCTGCCTAACTATCGCGTATCTCTTGCAGAGAAGCTTTTCCCTGCTGCAGATGTGTCAGAGCAAATTTCAACTGCTGGTCTCGAAGCATCGGGAACAGGTAATATGAAGTTTGCCTTAAACGGTGCATTAACAGTTGGTACGATGGATGGCGCTAATATTGAAATGGCTGAGGAGATCGGTGCAGAGCATATGTTTATCTTTGGGTTAAGTGTCGCTGAAGTAAAAGCGCTACAGGAGAAAGGCTATAATCCTTTTGATTATTACTACAATAACCCTGAACTTAAATCTGTACTTGATTGGTTAGATTCAGATTTCTTTACACCTGGTCAACCTGGTGCGTTGTCAGATATTAAACGTACTTTACTGGAAGGTGGTGATCAGTATTTATGTCTTGCTGATTACGCGTCGTACAGTGCAGCACACTTGAAGATTGATGAAATGTACCGTAATCAGTCTATTTGGGCTGAAAAAGCGATTCTTAATTCCGGTGCAATGGGTAAATTTAACTCTGACCGCTCAATTGAAGATTACGCATCTACTATTTGGAAGTTGACTAAACATCCTCTAAGCTAGTCACTGAAAGCTTGTTTTAGAACATGAAAAGGCGATATTAAACTATCGCCTTTTTTATGTTTGGCGTTACAATTAATGCATTGAAATTTTAGAGAGTTAAAGAGGTTTTTATGTCTGAAGATAAAAATTCATGTGAAGCAGATGTATGTGAAGCATGTGGTACGATTGTTGAGCTTGGCAGTGTGATCGCAGAAGACGATACGGTTTTAGTACTTCCATTTGCAGGCGCAGAGCAAGCGGACGTAAATAAACTAGCTGAAAAATATATTAACGCAGCTAAAGCACGCTTTGAAACAGTTGAAGTTAGCCAAGTTAATAGTGCTACGGAACAAGGCTTTTCCTGCGAAGTAAGTTTGAAGTTTGAATGTACAGCTGAAAAACTAATTTTTGAGATGGGATTAAGTTCAATTTAACCTTCATGTTGTTGTAGACTTCATTTGTGAAGAGCTTACCTTGTAAGCTCTTTTTTACTTGTTGAAAATCTTAATTTCTCCTTTTCTAGCTTAATCGTTATACTATTCAGATTATTACCCTATTCTATCTATTTTATACATTGGAGAGTCCTTTGCTCATTGATGATTTACCCGTTGATCGCCGTTTATTGATGTCCCTTTCACATTTGGGGTTTACTGAAACCACAGAAATACAAGCACAGGCAATTCCTGTTGCCGTAGCAGGGAAGGATTTACTTGCATCGTCAAAGACAGGCTCAGGTAAAACACTTGCTTTCTTATTGCCAGCAATGCAACGCGTTTTAAAAACGCGTGCATTAACCAAGCGTGACCCAAGGGTTTTAATATTAACGCCAACGCGTGAGCTAGCTAAACAGGTTTACTCTCAATTACGGTTATTAGTTGCAAACACCAGTTTAAAATCGACGTTAGTCTTAGGTGGAGAAAACTTCAATGACCAAGTTAAACAACTAGATAAAGATCCTCATTTTGTTGTTGGTACACCGGGGCGTATTGTGGACCACCTTAAAAAAGGGTTATTGCACCTACATGGTTTAGAGTTACTGATTTTAGATGAGGCAGATCGTATGTTAGATCTGGGCTTTGCAGAGCAGTTAAAAGCGGTTAATGAGGAAGCCAACCATCGCTTACGTCAAACACTACTTTTTTCAGCGACACTTGGCCATGCAGAGGTGAACGAATTTGCAAGCGAATTATTAAAAGCACCTGTACGAATCGCTATAGGTGAAGAAAATCAGCAACACAGTGAAATAACACAGCGATTTTTCTTAGCTGATAATCTTAATCAGAAAGAGAAGCTACTGTTTCATTTTGTACAAAAAGAAGATACTAAGCAGGTTATTATTTTCACCGCGACACGTAAAGATACAGAGCGTTTAAGCAGTGTATTAAATGAGAAGGGCTGTTCTTCCATTGCTCTACATGGTGATCTATCACAAAACAGTCGTAATCAGATTATGGATTCATTCTCGCGTGGTAAAGATAAAGTATTAGTGACCACCGATATTGCATCGCGTGGTTTAGATCTGCTTAATGTTAGCCATGTAATTAATTTTGACATTCCTAAACATACTGAAGAGTATATTCATCGTATTGGGCGAACTGGTCGTGCAGGTGCTTCTGGTGATGCAATTTCTCTTATCGGGCCAAAAGATTGGGATAATTTTAAGAAAGTTGAATCTTTTGTTCAGCAGTCGATAACTTTTGACAGAGTCGATGGAATTAATCCTAAGTTCAAGGGGTTAAAACCGGTACTAGCGAAAGCGACCACAGCAGGTAAGTTTGCTAAAGATAATAAAAAGCAAACGCAGCAGAAAAAGGCGAAAGTTAAAAAGTCTGTTAATAAAACCTTCCATGAAGCAACCGATGTCGGTTTTACTCCTATGCGCCGAAAAAAGAAGTCTGATGAGTAATGACCTAATGATACTATACGAAATAAATTGTTGATCTATTTTGTTGGTTAAAAAACTTATTCTTTTAATTTTTTTGCCAAATAAACAATAGCTTACGTGTTACCCCTTGGGGTAAGTTATTTTTTCTGCGCAAAATTTAGATCACATACTTAATTCAATTGGTATGAGTATCAATTTTTAAAACTCTATATTAACGCAAAGTTATTAAACTTTTTTGAGTTGGTATTCGTAATGTATTAACTATATGTATAAGTTTTGAATTGATAAATTGTCACAGTTTTGCTTAAAAAGCCATTTACGTTTATGGTTAGAGGAATTAATAAAATGGAGAAAAATATGTTAGCTAGCACAATGGTTGAAAAACTAAATGAACAGATTAACCTTGAGTTTTACTCATCTAATTTATACTTACAGATGAGTGCATGGTGTGAAGATAAAGGCTTTGAAGGTGCGGCTTTACTACTTCGTGAGCATGCGACTGAAGAGATGACGCATATGAATCGACTTTTTACGTATGTCAGTGAAACAGGTGCTTTACCAATTCTAGGTGCAATTGAAGCGCCACCACATGAATTTAAGTCGCTTAAAGATATCTTTACAGAAACCTATGCGCATGAATGTTTAATCACTAAAGCAATTAACGAATTAACACATGTTGCTTTTAGTACACATGATTATTCAACCTTTAATTTTCTCCAATGGTATGTTGCAGAACAGCATGAAGAGGAAAAATTATTTAAAGGTATTTTAGATAAGATTGATCTTGTTGGCGAAGATGGTAAAGCGTTGTTCTGGGTCGATAAAGATTTAGCTGAGCTTGCAAAAACAGGTTCGACTTCAATTATGGATACGCCTGCTTAATTTTTTAATCTGTATATAAAATATTTCCTTAATGAGAGCATGGTCAATTAAGCCATGCTTTTATCTATCCCCCCTCGTAAAAGTAATGTTAATAGCTTGTAAATATTGGGCGATTTCTTTAGAATTCAGCCAGATTTTGTACGCCTGATGTTCGTGGATTGATTATTAGGGGGTCGTACTTCACAGTTTTATGTTTAATGGGTTACTTTGGTAACTCCCAATGGAGATGGTTAAATGAGCAATGCGCCTGATAATTCTGGTCGCCGCAAGTTTCTGACACTAACAACGGGTGTTGTTGGTGCGGTTGGAGCTGCTGCTGTTGCAGTTCCTTTCGTGAAATCTTGGAGTCCTAGTGAAAAAGCAAAAGCGGCTGGAGCCCCTGTTGCAGTTGATATTAGTAAGATTCAACCTGGTCAGCTAATTCGTGTTGAGTGGCGTGGTAAACCAGTTTGGGTTGTTTCACGTAGTCAAAAAGTACTGGATGAATTAGCCTCACTAGATAGCATGTTGCGTGATCCTGCCTCAGAACAGGCACAACAGCCTGAATATGCAACAAATCCACTCCGTTCTCTAAAATCTGAAATATTCGTTGCAGTGGGTATTTGTACGCATTTAGGTTGTTCTCCAACATATTTACCCGATTCATTCTCTGAGCAAGTTGAAGGGGTTGAATCAGGTTTCTTCTGTCCATGTCATGGTTCAAAATTTGATATGGCTGGGCGCGTTTTTCAAAACGTACCTGCACCACTTAACTTAGTTATTCCTCCACATCATTATGTGAGCGATACAGAACTTCTTATTGGCCTAGACAAGGGAGATGCCTAATGCTTAAGAAATTAGTATTAGACGGTATTGACTGGGTAGATGCACGTATTCCAATGACTGAAACTTGGAATAAACATCTAGCACAATACCCGACGCCAGTTAACTTCAACTTTTGGTACTTTTTTGGTTCATTAGCAATGTTAGTGCTTGTTAATCAAATTTTAACTGGTATCTGGTTGACCATGCACTACAACCCATCAGCAGAGGGCGCATTTGCGTCAATTGAGTACATCATGCGTGATGTGCCTTATGGTTGGTTATTACGTTATATGCACTCGACTGGCGCATCTGCGTTCTTCGTGGTGATTTACCTGCATATGTTCCGTGGTTTAATCTATGGTTCATACCAGAAGCCACGTGAGCTTATCTGGGTGTTTGGTATGCTTATCTTCTTAGTGTTGATGGCTGAAGCATTCATGGGTTACCTATTACCTTGGGGACAAATGTCTTTCTGGGGAGCACAGGTAATCATTTCACTGTTTGGCGCAATTCCAATTATTGGTGATGATTTAACGCTTTGGATCCGTGGTGATTACGTTATTTCTGGCGCAACACTTAACCGATTCTTTGCATTACACGTTGTTGCTTTACCACTGGCATTAGTTGGTTTGGTGTTCTTACACATTATCGCACTACATGAAGTGGGTTCAAATAACCCTGATGGTGTTGAAATCAAGCGTAAGAAAGGCTCTGCAACAGAAGAGGAGAAAGGTAAATTTACTTTCCATAAACAATACAGCGGTAAAAAAGATATTGTTGATGCGGTCCCATTCCATCCTTACTTTACTGTAAAAGATATTATGGGTGTGTCGTTCTTCCTGTTCTTCTTTGCAGCGGTGATTTTCTTTATTCCAGAGGGGGGCGGTTATTTCCTTGAGCCACCTAACTTTGAAGCTGCGAACGGTTTGAAAACACCAGATCATATTGCCCCAGTTTGGTATTACACACCGTATTATGCAATTTTACGTGCTATACCGGATAAGTTAATTGGTGTTGTATTCTTTGGTGGTTCAATTGCTATCTTATTCCTACTACCTTGGATTGACCGTTGTAAAGTGAAGTCTATTCGTTACCGTAGCTTGGCTCATAAAATCAATGTGACGCAGTTTATTATCTGTTTCATCATTCTTGGTGTATTAGGTGCGCTTCCAGCTACACCGCTTTACACTATCATTGCGCAAATTACATCAGTCGGATACTTTAGCTTCTTCATTGCACTCTTTATTTATAGTAAAAATGAAAAAACTAAGCCATTACCAACGAGGTTGACACACTAATGAAAAAATTAATGATCGCCTTAGTGGCAGTGTTTTCTATGCTACCGACGCTTGTTTTAGCTGCGGGGCCTAGCGTGCCACTTGATAAGGCAAATTACGATTTAGCAGATAAAGCGTCATTACAAAGTGGTGCAAAGCTGTTTATGAATTACTGTTTAGCATGTCACTCTACCGGTTACCAACGCTATGGGCGTGTTGCATCAGATCTTGATATTCCAGAGCATTTGATGAAAGAGAATCTTATTTTTACTGATAGTAAAATAGGTGACCTAATGCACAATAGCATGGACAAAAAAGAAGCGGGTCAATGGTTTGGTGCTCCACCACCAGACTTAACACTGGTAGCACGTGTTCGTGGTGCAGACTGGCTGTACACTTACTTACGCTCTTTTTATGTTGATCCATCTCGTCCATTTGGTGTGAACAATACGGTATTCCCAGAAGTGGGCATGCCACACGTATTAGAAGAGTTACAAGGTATCTCAACGCCTACATTTGAAATCACCACTGATGCAAATGGTGTAGAGCATAAGAAGGTCGTTTCATTAACAAGTGATGAATCTGGTGAGATGTCATCGGATGAGTATGACCGAGCGGTACTTGATCTGGTAAACTTCTTAGTATATGCCGGTGAACCAAATAAATTAGAACGTCAAAGCTTAGGGATTTGGGTATTAGCTTTCCTATTTGTTCTATTTATTGTTAGCTACTTATTGAAGAAAGAGTACTGGCGCGATATTCATTAATCGTCGTTAGTTACTTAATTTAGTTGATAGGCAATGGTGATTTTTTCGCCATTGCCTTTTCTGTTTTTTAAAGAAATATAATTATTATTAATATTCATAATATTAGGGGATAACCATGGCAGTAGCCGCAAATAAACGTTCTGTAATGACACTTTTTTCAGGTGTTTCAGATTTATATAGCCATCAAACTCGTATTGTTTTAGCTGAAAAGGGCGTTAACGTAGAAATCACCTATATCGATGATGAAAATCCATCTGAAGAACTAGCTGAATTAACACCAAATAGCGAAGTGCCGACACTGGTTGATCGTGAATTAGTATTATATAACTCTCGTATTATTATGGAGTACCTAGATGAGCGCTTTCCTCATCCACCATTAATGCCCGTGTATCCTGTTGAGCGCGCTAAAAGCCGTTTATTAATGCAACGTATCGAAACAGAGTGGTACCCACTTGTAGCTATCGTCATGTCAAATGATGAAGCCAAAGCATCACAAGCACGTGTTACATTACGCAATAAGATTTTAGAAGTTGCTCCTATTTTTGACCATTTTGCTTACTTCATGTCTGAAGAGTTTACGCTAGTTGATTGTTACATGGCGCCTCTTCTATGGCGTTTACCTGAACTAGGTATTGATTTAGGTATGGACCACTTAGGCATTAAGAGCTACATGGTAAAAGTGTTTGAACGTGAGTCTTTCCAAGCTTCAATGACCGAAGCTGAGCGTGAAATCCGCGTCGGGTAATAACGGAGAATAGTAATGAATAGCATGTTAGTGCAACGACCTTATCTTCTTACTGCTTTTTACAATTGGATTGTAGACAGTGAGTGTACGCCTCATATTATTGTGGATGCCACACAGTCTGGTGTTGAAGTGCCTGAGCAGTTTGTTGAAGACGGAAAAATCGTGTTAAACATTGCACCGAGATCGGTTATGCAGTTTTCAATGGATGATGATGCCGTTGCGTTTAATGCGCGATTCTCTGGTCAACCTATGCAAGTTTATGTGCCTTTATACGCAATTGAAGGTATATATGCGCGTGAAAATGGTGCTGGTACTATGTTTCCTGAAGAGCTTGCTTATAAAGCATTAGAGGAAACGACTGCGCCAATTAAAGCTGAAGTAACGCAAATGCCTTCTCCTAATACGAATAGGGCTGGCTTAAAGTTGGTTAAGTAGCATTTTATTAGCGAATAAAAAAGCCCCGTTTATGGCAACATAAACGTGGCTTTTTTGTTTTAATGTTTGTTAGTGCTTTATTACCAAATGAAGTAAATCGTTGAGCGACTTTACTGGTTAAAATAACTTATCTTTTAGTTAAATATTTCCTAATGCTAGCATCCATTTACGTAAAATTTCGACTTGAGTTAAGTCATTGCTCGAGCGCCAAGCTTAGATCATATACTTAATTCGACTGGTCTGAGAAGTGCTTTTTGCAAAACTCAATACGTTCTTCAACACTCATACCATGGTCATTGCCTAGGCTTTCAATAAGTTTAAGGCGTGGTAAAATTCCTTGGCCATTGGCAATTTGAATAGCTAAACCTGGACGTGCATTTAGCTCTAACAGCATTGGCCCTAGATCGCGGTCTAATACCATGTCTGTTCCTAAATAGCCCATGCCTGACATTTCATAACAACTTGAAGCAAGATAGATTAAACGTTCCCATCTAGGGACTTCTAACAAAGCGAGCTCTTTATTTGTATCGGGATGAAATTTAACGGGTTTATCGAATTGTACTGCATTGATTGCCTTACCAGAGGTAATATCGATTCCGACTCCAACTGCCCCTTGGTGAAGGTTTGCTTTACCATCTGATGCGGCAGTAGATAAGCGCATCATTGCCATCACAGGGAAACCTTTAAATACGATAACACGTACGTCTGGTACTCCTTCGAAACTAAAGCCATCAAAAGCATCATCAAATTGAATTAAGCCTTCTACAACAGCAACATCTGCACTTCCGCCAAGACTAAATAGACCGGCAAGAATGTCAGTCACATGGCGTTTTATTTCAGCTAGACTCTCTTCATCCCCGTTGGGTTTATAGTATCGACCGTTTTCTACTTTGGTGATTACCAAGATCCCCTTACCACCGCTACCTTTAGCTGGCTTTATCACAAAACCAGGAGTGTCTTTGATATAGGTTTCAACTTGTTCAACTTCAGCCTGCATAGAGATAACACCGAGTAGCGCAGGCGTAGTGACGTTTGCTTCTCGAGCGATGATTTTGGTTTTTAACTTGTTATCAACCAATGGGTAGAGTTTACGCGGGTTATAGCGACCAATATAGCCACTATTACGCTGATTCATCCCCATGATGCCTTTGCTTTTTAACTTAAAAGGGCTAGAAAAAAACATAGTTTATTCCTTATCCGCCAGAGGTTTAAAACGGCGTAACTCTAATAAACGGTACCCTGTGTAGCTACCTAGTAATAGTACTAATGACATCACTACAAACTGTAAGCCGATAAAGTTAAACATCAGATGACGTGTTACATCGTTGCTCATGACAAAATAAGCAAGCACGGCAACTAATAAACTACCACCACCTTGTGTCATTACTTCTTTCGCGCCTTCTTCTTCCCACAATACTGACATACGCTCGATAGTCCAAGAAAGGATAATCATTGGGAAGAAGGTGATTTTTAGTCCTTCTGTCAAACCCAGTTTGTAAGAAAGAACACCAAATAGGGCAATCAGCAGAATAACCATGATAATCACCGTGGATATTCGTGAGACCAGTAGCAGGTTGAGGTGCGAAAGGTACGAACGGATAAATAAGCCAACTGCTACAAGTAGAATAAAGCCAACTAAACCGGTTACCAGGCTTGTTTGAATAAAGGCCATTGCAATTAACACAGGCATAAAAGTACCTGAGGTTTTTAAACCTACTAAAACACGCATCATTACAACAATCAACACCCCTAATGGAATCATTAGGATCCCTTTGAACAATGACTGATCTTCTACGGGTAAACTATGAATTGAGAAGTTAAACAGGTGCTCATTTTCAGATTTTTGTAATAGTGCTGAAAGTGCGGGTTGTTCCTGTTGTATCATTGAGAAACTAACCTTGGAGTCGCTACCGCCTGTTAGCTCTAATAAAGCTTTACCGCTTTGATCCCAGAGTAAAAGGTTATCACGGTTAACCGTGCCCAGTGAATTAGCATCAAATAACTTAGAAGTTATTACGCCGTCTTTTTCTTGAAATACTTCAACTAACGGTGTTAAGTGCTGACGACGACGACCATCTTCTAGAACGAGCGCACCAACTTTTTTAGTCGGTATTTTAGCTTCGTTTAATAGTGCAATAAGTAGATCAGTCTTACTTACCTTGTTAGTTAAAATCAGCGCGACGTTTTGATTAGCGACTTCTGCATTAAGCTGTTTTAATACTTCTCGCGTAAAACTAAAGCTATCAGCACTGGTTTTTAATGCTGCTTTAATAATAGCTGAGCCTGCCGAAGCATTAGATGCTTCATACTCTTTTTCAAAAAGCTCTGGCATTTCCAGAATTCCTTGATCTAAGCTTTTAGGGTCTTCAAGTACTTGAATATTATAGTAAAGTGTCTGTTTTCCCTTCGCTTCACGTATTGTCCACTCCGCTTTATTGGTCTCGCCGTCATCAATGAATGAAAGTCCGTAACCAGGAGAAGCTGCATTTTGGCTTATTTTAGTAAAACCTGCTTGTCTTTCTGGGGTAGTGAGTGAAGCAAGCACAGGGCCTTCATTAGCATTAAAATCAATTTTTGCATCTATATTCCAGATAATACGTGTTTCCCCTGGCATCCACGGAATATCTAATGCCATATGGCGTTGTACTGTTTGAAATATACCCAGAGACATTAAGCCTGCTACAAGTACAAAGAAAAAAGAGCGTGCGTTCATAATAAATCCCTAATAATTATTTTTTAGCTGGCGCTTGGTATTTTGGAAAAATATATTCTTTACTGACATCAACTAGTACAACATCCTGCATGAAAGTGCGCCCAATTAAGACAGGGTATTCCATGTGTAAACGGTCAGTAAGTGTGAACTCAGTTAAGTGTGCTACATCGCCAATTCGAACGTGTAACTGTATAACTGGGCGCTCGGTTTCTTCACCTGGTTTGCTTGATTGCACGATTTTTGCGATACGAATGATTTTTGCTTCAATCATCTGTGCTTTCTTACCTTCTTTATGCGTTAAGTTAAAGCGTACCCACTTTTCACCATCACGCTCAAAGCGTTCTATATCAACAGCATTGATTGATGATGTTGCAGCACCTGTATCAATTCGGCCTTTAAAGTTATCTTTGACTTTCGATACGTAAACCCATTCTGCTTGCCCCAGAATAGTTTTGTCATTCGCATGTGTCACTTTCGTTACTGATGTCGTCTTTTCTGCAGTGGTTTTCTTAGCAGATTGTTTACTTTCTTTTAGTGCTAATGTTAATGAGTCTACTTTTTCTTGACTTGCAACGAGTGTTGCGTTGACAGCTTTAAGCTCTTCCTGGGTTTGCTGTGTTAAAGTCTGTGCTTCACTAAGTGTGTTTTCTAGTTGAGATATCTGAGCCTGTTGCTCGGTATTTGCAGTGCTTGCACAGCCTGTCATTGCAATAGCTGTAAAGGCGGATAATAGTGTTTTTTTATTGAAAAACATGGGTGTCCTTAACTTAATGAAATAGAAAATGAAAATAATGTTAGCAGTTTGTTGGTTAAATAACAGTGCCAATATTGGTGTTTTTATAAATATAGCGATTAAATGTTGATATTTTCTATGCTATTTATGATCATGACCTAGCATGTTCCTTAACCAATGCTTTTTATGCACTCGGTGAATGACTAATAACACCTTAATAAGCTCTTCGGATAGCATGACAATATAGGCTTCAACTAATGAAAAATGATAATACTTCACGGCAATAAATGTTAGTGGTATGCCAACACACCACATGCAAAATATATCAACGAATGTACTGTAATTAATATCTCCACCACTGCGTAATACGCCAATAATGCCAATAAAGTTGATCACACGAATAAATAGTACGAGAGCTAAAACTAGTAAAACCTGAGAGGCACTGGTCATTGCCTCTAAAGATAAACTGGGAAACAGCGATAAAATTGGCTCGCGAAATATAATAATAAATGGTGCTATGATAAATGCCAAAATAGGTACAAAAAGAATAAAAGTCCAAGCCTCTTGCCATGCCTGGGCAAAGGCTTTAGCACCAAGTTGATGGCCTATCATTGTTCCACTTGCAATGGCGATGCCGATAAACAAAGCAAATATCGTTTGTTCTATCGTTGATACCATGCTCATCACCGCGAGCTCTTGCACACCAATCATTGCGAATATAAGTGTGTAAACTAATACGCCAAGTGCCCAGCCACTGTCATGGAGCACCATTGGTAATGCTAATTTGGTGTAGCGTTTTATCTCAAAAAGAGTAAGTGCTTGCTTCACCTCTTCTATTTTAGCAATAATGAAAGGCCGTTTTTTAACGACAAAAATGAGCATCAACAGCATTTGTGCCAAGCGTGCTAATACTGTTCCCCATGCACTTCCTGCTACACCCATTTCAGGAAAACCTAAATGGCCAAAAATAAAGATGTAATTAAGTAGCGCATTTAAAGGTAAAACTAAAAAGCTGATATTCATCGCTGTTTTTGTATCACCTGCCGAACGAAGGGCTGTTTCTAAAGGTAATACAACGGCTGTAAATATAAAGCTGTAGGCTGTTATCACTAAATAATCGTTGGATAAACTGAGTAAGGTTGCATCCTCGCTTGCTAAGCCTGTGACGGTTTGTGGTGACAGTGTATATAGGAGAATAAAGGGGATTACGCTGATAATACTAAACAGTAATGATACGACTAGACTTCTGCGAAGCCCTGAAAGATCCTCTGCGCCATAATATTGTGCCGCTAGTACACCTCCAGCATGGCTAATACCTACCATCATTAATAAGTTAAAGAAGAAAATTTTATTGCCTAAACCAACGGCTGCAATTTCACTTTCACCCAGTTGGCTAACCATTAAAATATCAACCAAGCCCAAAAATGAATACAGTAAAGATTGAAAGGTGATTGGTAGCGCTAGTTTCCAGAGTTTATGCTGAAAATCAGGGGCGCGAAAGGTCGCTAGCTTGTTCTTCATGAGGGCTATTTTACTCGCTTATAATGGTATAGAAATATCCCTATTAGCATGAAAAAACAGTATAAATAAAGTGGAATAGAGCCCGCACGCTGATAGGGTGTCAAGCCTAATGCGGGTTGTACCTGTTGGCGTAATACGCCCTCTTTATTTGAAGGTAGGCGTCCTAGCTCATTACCTTGATCATCATAAATTGCAGTGATGCCGTTATTGGTACTACGTAAAATTGGTCTTGCAAATTCAATGGCGCGCATTCTTGCTATTTCTAGATGTTGATCTGGTCCAATAGAGCTACCAAACCATGCGTCGTTGCTTAGAGTTAATAGCATGCCGGTATTTTCTAATACGTTGTTGCGCAGTAACTCAGGAAATGCAACTTCATAACAAAGTGCTGGGGCTAATTTTACAGAGTTTGTCTGAAGATTCTGCTGTATTTCATTACCACGCTGAAAACTTGACATTGGTAGGTTGAAATAGGGAGCCAGTGGTCTTAAAAATGTTTCGAAAGGAACAAATTCTCCGATAGGCAATAGCTGATGTTTACGGTATCGATTGCTGCTTTTTTGCGAATAATCGGCACCAATTGGTAATTTTCCAAGCATAATGATGCCGTTATAATACCTATCTTGATTAATATCGTATTCAATTATACCGGTCATCAAGGTTTTACCTTTCATAGACAGTTCTTTAGAAAGGGGTTGTAAAAAGCGCTGCATATCAATTTCCAGTGCTGCAACAGCGGACTCTGGCCAAATGACGAGTTCATTTTCACGATCGCTATTATCGCCAGCCTCGCTTAAATCTAAATATTTAAAGAGAGAAGGGTAGAGTTGGCTTTTTTCCCATTTTTCATTTTGATCGATATTACCCTGCACTAATGCGACCTTAATAGCGGGTTGTAAATCAGTGTATTTTACCTTCTGGAGAAAATAGCCACTGATAACCAAGCTACTGATTAATAAAAGGCTTAGTTTTATATGTTGTTTTTGTATAAGTAGCATCATCGCCGCACAAATAAGGAGGATTGCTAATGTGATCCCCTGTACACCTAAAATGGGCGCGAAACCGACTAAAGGCGTATCAGCATGGCTATAACCTAAATAAACCCAAGGAAATCCAGTTAAAAACCAGCCTCTAAACCAATCCATTAATAACCAAAAAACAGGTAAGATGATTAAATAACGTTGCGCCTTGGAGAGAAAGCGTAAGCGTAATGATGCCCACAGTGCTGTTGAGGGAAAAATAGCAAGATATGCGCAAAGTAGAGCGATTAAAAATACGCTAACAATGGTGGGCATACCACCAAAGAGCGCCATGCTGACGTAAACCCAATGGATCGTAGCAATGAACATACTCAGGTTGAAAATAAAGCTAACTAAGAAAAAAGACTTAGTTGTTTTTTCAACCTGCTGTAAAAGAAAGAATAAACCAATGAATGAGGGGTAGAGGGTCCACCAATACTCAAAGGGAGCGAAAGCAAAGACTTGTAAAGCGCCTAAAGCAATAGCAAAAAAAAGTTGCCCTGCTAATGTTTGGCTTAATTTATCAATGCCATTGATTACACTACTCTTCAATATTTTTTAACTCTTTTGGTATACGAACCTGTAATTGTACTAAACGACGATTATCTGCGTTCATCACTTTATATTTATAACCGCTGATTGTGATGCTTTCACCGCGACCTGGCAGGTGCCCTAAACGGTGGGTGATCAAACCACCAATAGTATCTTGGTTTTCAATGTCATAGGTCGTACCAAAGTAGTTATTAAAATCATCTACCGTGGTCAGCGCGTTAACGGTATAGGTGCGCTTACCAATCTTTCTGATTTCATCAACATCAATATCATCAAACTCATCGTCAATTTCACCAACTATTACTTCCAGAATATCTTCAATGGTCACTAATCCAGATACACCACCATATTCATCTACCACAATGGCCATGTGATAACGCTGACTCCGAAACTCTTTAAGTAATGTATCTAAACGCTTACTTTCAGGTACAACTACTGCTTTACGTAACACATCTTCAATTTTAAATGAATCAGGATCGCCACTGAATCCATATTGAATTAAGTCTTTAGCTAATAGCAAACCAACAATATGATCTTTATCTTCAGTGATTACTGGGAATCTGGAGTGTGCTGATTCGATAAGGATAGGTAAAAACTCTTCAACGCTTTGTTGCAACCCGAGTGTTACCATTTGCGAACGAGGGATCATGATATCGCGAACGCGCAAGTTCGAGACATCTAATACACCTTTTATCATCTCTTTGGTTTTTTGATCTATTAAATCGCGTTTTTTAGCGCCATTGATGAGATCTAATAATTCTGTTTGGTTTTTTGGCTCTGCTTGAAATAAATTGCCAATTTTATCGAGCAAACCAGTTTTGGCCTGCTCGTTGGTAGAATGTTCTTCTGACATTACTGTTTTTTACTCTTGTTCGTTATAAGGAGCAGGAAAACCAAGCTGGAGAACTAATTTAGTCTCGAGGCTCTCCATTTCTACTGCATCTTCTTCGATAATATGGTCGTAGCCAAGGAGGTGCAAGGTACCATGAATTAGCATATGTGCCCAATGGGCATTTAAACTTTTATTTTGTTCCATTGCTTCTTTTTCAACCACCTGCTTACAGATTACCAGATCACCTAATAGAGGTAATGTGATCCCCGGCGGATTTTGAAAAGGAAATGAGAGCACATTTGTTGGTTTATACTTAGCTCGGAAGTCACCATTAAGTTGCTGGCTTTCTTCGCTATCTACAATACGAACAGTAAGCTCCGCTTCTTTTCTGGTTTTTGAAGAGCCTGCATCAATAGCAATACAAACCCACTGTTCAATTAACGTTAATGAAGGTAAATCAGCCTGATTTTCGCTGGCTATTTGTAAATCAACAAACAGTTCCATTATACGTTTTCCGACTCTATTTCCATTTTCCTGTCAAAGGCCTCGTATGCCTTAACAATACGAGCAACGACCGGATGACGAACAACATCATCGGCGGTAAAGAAACTAAAGCTTATCTCTTCAACATCGTTTAATACTTCAATAACATGGCGAAGGCCTGACTTTTGGTGGCGCGGTAGATCAATTTGAGTGATATCACCGGTGATCACTGCGGTCGAATTAAAGCCGATACGTGTTAAAAACATTTTCATCTGTTCAACAGTAGTATTTTGGCTTTCATCTAATATGACAAAGGCATCATTAAGTGTACGGCCGCGCATATAAGCAAGTGGTGCAATTTCGATGACATTTTTCTCGATCAGTTTTTCGACTTTTTCAAAGCCTAACATCTCAAACAGTGCATCATATAGAGGACGCAGATAAGGATCGACTTTTTGTGATAAATCCCCTGGAAGAAAACCTAACTTTTCACCCGCTTCAACGGCAGGGCGTGTTAACAGTATTCTACGTACCTCTTGTCGCTCTAGGGCCTCTACGGCGCAAGCAACGGCAAGGTAGGTTTTACCTGTCCCAGCTGGCCCAATGCCAAAGCTAATATCATTAGTTAAGATATTGCTCACATACTGGCTCTGATTTTCACCACGCGGTTTGATAACACCACGCTTGGTTTTAATGGTTAAGCTCTGCGTACCCGTTTTAGCTTCTGCTAAACGAATTTCAAGTAAACGATGGTTAGCAATGAGATCTTGTAGGGCAAGGTGTACATCACCATCAGTCAATGTTGGTGTTTTACCCTTTACAGTCTGTGTTTCGATATACAACTCTTTTAATAGATCACTACAAGCCTGTGCATAACGATGCTCGCCAATAATCTGAAAATGAGCATCTTTGTAAACTATTTCAAGCCCTAAACGGCGTTCAATCTGTTTAATATTGTCATCAAAAGGGCCACATAGTACCGCTAAACGATCACTATCCTGTGGGACTAAATCTAGATGTACTGTCGTTAATTGTGTTGTCAACGTGATTAAACCTTATGCTTGTGTATAGGTGTGAACACCTAAGTCTGCTGTTTTTTTGTTTACGATATCGCTCGGGCGGATAGATTCACGTAGGTTCATCTCTGCTTCGCCACGGATAAACTTACCACGAATCGAGTTTTTATGAACCTCTGTTATTTCAACATCCACGAAACCGCCAATTGAGCGATGATCGCCTTCGAAGTTAACAATACGGTTGTTCTCAGTTCGGCCACAAAGCTCCATGATATTTTTACGTGATGGGCCTTCCACTAAAATTCGCTGCACTGATCCGACCATGCGGCGACCAATTTGTTGTGCATGTTGCGTAATTCTATCTTGTAAAATAGCTAAACGCTGTTTTTTTGTATCTAGCGAAACATCATCTGGCATATCCGCGGCTGGAGTGCCTGGACGCTGACTGTAAACAAAGCTATAACTGGTATCAAACCCAATCTCGTTGATGAGATCCATGGTACGTTCAAAATCTTCATCGGTTTCATTAGGAAAACCAACAATAAAGTCAGAGCTTAGGGTTAAAGCAGGGCGAACTGCTTTTAATGCAGCGATCTTTTCTCTGTATTGAGCAACGGTATGACCACGTTTCATCAAGCTTAAAATACGATCAGATCCAGCTTGTACTGGCAGATGTAAAAAGTCGACTAATTCTGGCGTATCACGGTACACATCGATGATATCTTCATCAAAGTCGATCGGGTTACTGGTGGTGTAACGTAAGCGATCAATGCCATCAATCGAAGCGACATAGCGCAATAATTCAGAAAAACTACAGGTATGTCCATCGTGGGTTGCACCAATGTAGGAGTTTACATTTTGACCTAACAGATTGATTTCACGTACACCTTGCTCTGCAAGTTGTGCCACTTCTAATAAAATATCATCAAGTGGGCGGCTAACTTCTTCACCACGCGTGTAGGGAACCACACAGAACGTACAGTATTTAGAACAGCCTTCCATGATAGAAACAAAGGCGGTTGCACCTTCCGCTTTAGGCTCAGGTAACGCGTCGAATTTTTCAATTTCAGGGAAACTAACATCAACAACTGAGCCTTCCTCTGATTGCACCTGTTTAATCATTTCTGGTAAACGGTGTAATGTTTGTGGGCCAAAAACGATATCGACATAGGGGGCACGTCGACGTATTGCATCACCTTCCTGTGAGGCTACACAACCTCCGACACCAATTACAAGGTTAGGGTTGATCTCTTTTAACTGTTTCCAGCGACCTAGCTGATGAAAAACCTTCTCTTGGGCTTTTTCGCGAATTGAGCAGGTATTTAGTAAAATTACGTCTGCATCTTCTGCGTTTTCAACGGCGATATAACCATTACTTGAATTTAATAGATCTGCCATTTTTGATGAATCGTACTCATTCATCTGACAACCCCAAGTTTTGACGTGTAATTTTAAACTCATAATCTGTAACTCATCTGTAGTGCAAATACCGCTGAATGTTATACCGCAAACGGCAATAACTGGGTATATAAATAAAAGAGCGCACATTTTACGCAGATCACAGCTAACTTGCTACTTTTTGTTTGCGCTTCAATTATGCGCATAATTGAGTACAATCGTGATATAAAAAATAAAAGGATAATAGGATGCAAAACAGAGAGATAATTGTCGTTGGTGGAGGCATGGTTGGGGCGTTAACCGCTTTACTGCTGGCACAGCAAGGTTTTGTGATCCATCTTATTGAAAAAAGCCCCGTTCAGGTACCCGATGAAGATTCTCCTTTTGATCTGCGCGTGTCAGCCTTTAGCGCACAAAGCCAAAACCTGTTGGCGCAAACTGGCGTATGGAAAAACCTTCCTGAAAATCGTTTATGTGCCTATCAAGGTTTACAAACTTGGGAGGCGGGCAGCCATAAATTGATATTTGATAGCACAGAGCTTGGTATGGATTCTCTGGGATACATTGCCGAGAATAGGTGGATTCAGGCCGTTTTATGGCAAGCTTTAAAAGAGTTAGATAACGTCATTTTTTATAACAATTGCGCATTGCTTGCAATACATAACCACTCTGACTCGGTCAGCGCTGTGTTGGATAATCAGCAACAGATAAATGCTGAATTGTTGGTGGCCTGTGATGGTGCAAATTCCGCATGTCGCGCCATGATGAATATTGGCGTCAGTGCATGGGGTTATCGACAGCAGTGTATGCTTATCAATCTCAAAACAGATTGTGAGCAACAAAATATCACTTGGCAGGAGTTTCGTGAAACGGGCCCCTGTGCTTTTTTACCCTTAGCAGAAAACAATGCTAGCTTGGTGTGGTACCACAGCCCTGAAAAGATTAAACAGCTAACGTCACTTAATAACCTGCAGCTTAAAAAGCAGATACAGTTACAATTTCCTAAGCTTAATTTTGATTTCGAAGTGGTTGATAAAGGGGCTTTTCCGTTAACCCGTCGCCATGCTCAGCAATATTCAAAGGGCAGAGTGGTGTTATTAGGTGACGCTGCTCATACCATTAATCCACTAGCAGGTCAGGGGGTGAATCTTGGTTTTAAAGATGTGCAATGTTTAGTTGAGTTATTGGTACATAGTAGTGATTTACCGATAGATAAATTATTACAGCGATATGCATTACAACGTAAACCACATAATTTATTGATGCAAAGTGCGATGGATCTTTTTTATGTAGGTAGTAAAAGTGAGCTTAGTATCGTACGTATGTTTAGAAAGGCAGTGTTGTTTGGTGCTCAAAATAGTGGGCAATTAAAAAATAGAGTTATGAAGTACGCGATGGGATTATAGGAAAAACGATTTAAAAGGATTGGGTCTTCGTGGGTTAACAATGAGATCGTAGCAAATCCTTTTGCAACTCATTATTATCATCATTATCGCAACTCGTGACGAAAGCTTGGTTGCTCATAATTAGAAACTTCACTAACGTCGGCTGTGACCATCATGTTAGTTGTTTGTACGGGTTTTAAAACAAATAACCCCAGTGTTATTGTAAGTACCATCGCCACCGTAAAATATTGTGTCATCACATATACATTCATTCTCTAAACCTCTCATTTGTTTTATTGATGTCAATGATAGGTCAGGTTTTAGTAAATATGAACTACCCGCAAGGGTAGTTTTGTAGTATGACAACTTGAATGGATACTTTTACGGTCAATATTTACTTTTTAAAGGGCAGATGAATTTATTTATATAGAGTAAGTGTCTGTTTAATAATTACTTTTGATTCAGGCGATGTAACCCGCTTTAGATCGCAAATATAATTATCAAATCACCAATAGATCCCGTTTTAACGATTTTAACAACATTGACAAAGGTATTTTCATGACTTTTATATCAAACGGCCCTGACGATGGGCCTCTTTTTCTATTTGCTCATGGTGCAGGTGCACCAAGTGACTCTAATTTCATGGAGCGTATTGCGATTGGATTGGCCGATAAAGGTATTTTAGTTATACGTTTTAATTTTGATTATATGCAACAACGTATCCAAACGGGTTCAAAAAGACCGCCTGAGCGTGCGCCTAAATTAATCAATCAATTTGAAACGATAATTAACCAGCTAACAGAAAAAAGTAATCGGCCGTTAGTGATTGGTGGTAAGTCGATGGGGGGACGTATGGCGAGTTTAGTCGCGTCAAAATACCAAGAAAATGGATTAATGGTAATTAAAGGCGTGGCTTGTTTAGGTTTCCCATTTCATCCCGCGGGGAAACCTCAAAAACTGCGCACTGAACATTTCGATTCCGTTAAATCACAGCAATTAATTATTCAAGGAACGCGTGATAAATTGGGCTCATTTGAAGAAGTGAAAGACTATCATTTGCCCGACGACATAAAATGGGCTTGGCTAGAGGATGGAGATCATGATTTTAAGCCAAGAGTAAAAAGTGGTTTTACACATGAGCAACATATAAATACAACGATTGAGCATTTAGCTGGGTTTATAAAGCAAACTCTATCGGTTTGATAATTTTTTATAGAGTTTCAATATTGATTAATAACTATTTTATATCTTTAGGGCTCGGTAATACGGTCCATGTAAACCCTGTTCTATTAATCCCCAAAAAACTCCGATAAATGCATCTCCCGCTCCGGTGATAGCCACTACTTCAACTTGTGGTGGTATCAATAATTTCTGGTAATTTTTAGTCTGTAAACGAGCGGGGTGTGGAGCATCACTGATAAGGTTTACCTTTACACCACAATCAAATAGCTTCCATTAGGCGCAGTTTGACTTGCTCAATATCTGGCCAGACCATCAACCTTAGGTTAACACCAAAGTTTCTTAACTATTGTAAATGTGCTAATTGCATTGCCTTTAAAGTGCATTCATAAATAGCTTGTATGCCAAGGTGTTTGAATTGAAAAATCCCAGCATCTACAAACTTCTCTTCATCTAAAGTTTCGCTTGGGTAATGTAAATTAGCGGTACTATGATGATTAAAACTAAAGGAACGACCACCGTGTAGAACAAGGAGTAGAAAGGCCATCACAGTCGAATGAACCGAGCGAATTAGGTATTGTGGCTTGACATGATGCAACTCTAAACAGTCTTTTTTGGTAGCATCGTGTGGCATCATATCCAATTTGTACAATTATTGCGCTATTAATTGCCAATTTTTGGCAAGCAACTCCGATGTTTGCTGGAGAACTGCCCGAAAATTTTGCATAAAGTGGAATCTGTAGAGCGCCTATTTTTTCGATTCCACGCGGTACCCAAAAAACAACGGCTTCACCAAAATAGAGAGGTTTTGCATTTTCTCCTTTTACTTTTATCAACAAACAATAAACCTAGTTACTTTAATTTGACCACTTTATTATATTGGTCTTTATTTACTAAACAGGTTGGAAAATTATGATCAATTAGCGAAAATTTATATGTGCTAGCTTGCATAGTTGACATGCATTTATCGTAAAATTCATTAAGATACGTATGATGCTATAAAATCTATGATGATAAAAATAGGGTGAAGATGAAATTAGATAGACATGCAATAGGGCTCGCTTTTTTACGTGGTGTTGAGTCATCATTCCATCATGAAGTGCGTTTTTTTGAAGATACCTATGCACTAAAATTAATCCCTGGTACTGCTTTTAAACTGGTTTCTGGCCTCACAAAGTTTCGCTATTTTAGAAATAAAATTATTAAACGTTATGAGAAATCGGTTCCTGGGCTTTATGGCAATATGGTCTGTCGCACGCGTTATATGGATGAAAAGCTCAATGAAGCCTCGCTTGAAGGATATAAAAATGTCGTTATTATTGGCGCTGGTCTGGATATGCGCGCTTATCGTATCGATGGTTTAGAGAGTTTAAATTTTTTCGAACTTGATTCTGCGCCCATGAGTGATTACAAACAAAAGAATATTCAGCCACTTATTCGTACTAGCCAGCATGTTACCTATCTTCCTATTAATTTAAAAAACGAATCCTTACAGCAAAACCTTCAAGAGGCTGGTTGTGACAATACATTAAAAACATTATTTATATGGGAAGGACAAACTCAGTCTTTACCGGAAACACAAGTGACGTCGATATTAAAGACAGTAGCAAGCTTTCCTAAGGGCAGTGAGATTATTTTTTCATATATTTTAAAAAGCTTAATCCCTGAATATTCACAAGAAGAGATTGAAGAAAATCTAGTAAAATGGCAGTTTGGGTTAGAACCACAGCAGGTATCTGCTTTTTTAGCTAAGCAAGGCTTACAGCTTGTAGAAGATATTGATTCAATTGAATTTGAAAAACGTTACATACAACCGAGTGAGCGTGCACTCACTTGTTTGAAAACCGAACATACCGTGTTGGCTAAGGTAAATGCTTAAAGCTGACGCTTTGAGTATTATGTGACGCTTGATTGCAGCTTAATACTTTGACAAATAGTTTCTCTAATCCATTGATGTCCGGGCTCATCATTATTTCGCTGATGCCACAAAAGAACATAAGCCAAAGGTGAGAAATCGATGGGCAGTGGAATTTGTATTAATGGATAAAGCTTTTGTGCGTGAGGTACAAAACTTGAAGGTAAAGTAAAGATTAAATCTGTATGTGCGCAAACACTGGCCGCACCATAAAAATCTGGCAGTGTACTACTAATTAAACGATGTTGGTTAGATGTGGCTAAGTGATAGTCCAATGCCCACCAATCGTTCCCTTCACATCTGACTTGCACATGCTTCATGCTCAAGTATTCTTCAATACCCCATTTGTTTTGCTTTACTTTCTCTAAGATAGGGTGCCCATGTCGCACTAAGCAAACTTGTTCATCGGTAAATAACGTTGTTTGATTAATCCCGGCAGGTAGGTTGTTTAATCGATAATCAGAAGTTGGGTGCAAATCTCGGGCTGTAATACCGAAATCAAGCTCTCCTTTTGATAGTCCTTGCATCGATTTCTCATTCCAACCGTAGGTATCTAGGTTAATATTTGGTGCTTGGTTTAGAAGTGGTCCAATATAAGCGGGTAATAATGTTTCATAAGCACTCTCCACCATGGCAAATGAAAAGGTACGCTGACTTGTCAGCGCAGAAAAGCTCGGTGGCAAAGTCATTTGGTATAAACCCTGCAAAATATCGGGGAGTTGTTCTTTTAGTTGTAAAGCGTGTGCGGTCGGTTTTAGACCATGTGCGGTCCGTAAAAATAGCGGGTCGTCTAGAGCCTCTCTGAGTCGATTTAGTGCTTTGCTTAATGCAGAAGGACTTAGGTGTAAACGATTTGCGGCTCGGGTTGCGCTCTCTTCTTCTAACAGGGCTTGAAGTGTAACTAATAGGTTGAGGTCAATTTTGGCAAGGTGGGTTAAATTCATTGGCTTCCTATGGTCAGATATTCCTAAAGGTCAATTCAGTTCTGAAATAATGCCATTATGATTCATATCTTGCTCTGCGTAAACTAGTGGCTTCTATTTACCTTATTAAGGATCCTAATGCGTAAAACTATTTTACCAATATTGATGCTAATGGTTATGTTAAGCCCGTTAGCCATTGATATCTATCTTCCTTCAATGCCCGTGATGGCTAATGAGTTCAATGTTTCTGCGAGCCAAATTCAATCTACCTTGGTGTTATTCATGTTTGCTATGGGAGTGGGGCAAATATTAATCGGACCGTTGGCAGATCGTTTTGGCCGTCGTCCTGTGGCATTAGTGGGTATATGTCTGTATATTTTTAGTAGCTTATTAGCGGTCTTTACTCATGATTTTCAATTACTACAATTAGCAAGAGTGCTACAAGGAATTGCTGCCTGTGCAACCTCTATTGTTGTATTTAGTGCGGTACGTGATAGCTTCAATAGCGCCGATAGTGCTAAATATTATAGTTATTTGAATGGCGTTATTTGTGTGGTGCCGGCCTTAGCCCCAACACTCGGTGGTATTCTGGCCTTACAGTTTGGTTGGCGTTCAACTTTTGTTTTTATGGCTTTATTCGCGGTCATTGTATTAATGATAAGTGCTTTTAAACTCCCTGAAACTCGCCCGAAAAGTGATCATAATGGTGGTGCTTTATACCGCTGGCAGCGTTTTAAACCGGTGTTAAATGATCCTCATTTTCTTTTTTATTCTGTGGCTTGTATGGTTGGAATGGCATCTATTCTGATCTACGTATCCTATGCACCGGATTGGTTAATTCGCCATTTAGGTGTTTCTGAAATGAGTTTTAGTTTGCTCTTTGGACTAAATGCGCTGATTAATATCATTGCGGCTTTTGTCGCTCCACAAGTAATTAAGCGCTATGGTAATCGACCGACTGCCATCATTGCACTTTTAACTTTATTAATTTCAGCTGTTATACAGCTTACATTACAAGAAATAGGACCTACTGCTGGACTCGCTGCCGCTTTTAGCTTTATGTTACCGATGATATTGCTATGTATTGGCTTTGCTCTTTTACTGGGTCCTGCAACAACAATGGCGTTGAGTGCCTTTGGTGAACGAGCTGGTACTGCATCTGCAATGCTTGGCTGTATTCAAATGAGTGGTGCTGCATTGTTAGCGGGGGGGATGCAACAAACAGGGCTAAGTGCTCCCTATGCAGTCGCCAGCTTAATGGGGGGATTATCATTGCTGTTGCTAACCATGATGCTAATACCACAATTAAATCATTGGCATCAAGAGCAGTTCAGCTAACATTAACCGACTTTTTTGTCATAAAATTGCAATGATTAGGTGGCAGAATCTTTTATCAACAAGTAATTATAACGATGAAGGGGTGTTAATATGAACTGTGTTACGGTTAAAAATTTTGGTAAAAATGCAAAGTGTTACTGTCTTGCATCACTTAAACGCATATTACTAACGCAATGTACGCAAAAATCTGTTGCTATCATTCATACCTTTACCGGTGAACTTAATAAAACTTTTTTTGTAACGGTCAGAGATGATGGAACATTATTTGAAACTTACGGTGAGCAAAAAGAGATACCCCTGAGTACTTTTAAGTTATAGCTTTTTATTGTTTTTTAATCTGCATAGGGGCGTTTACGCCCCGTTTTTTTATAATTTTAGCGAAGTATTTAGCGCGCAATAGTAAATGAAAGAAAACCGTGAATAGTGGTTGCTTCGGAATCATTATGACTTTCTTAATTGGCTTGGTATGAAGAAACAGTCAATATTTAGCGCAACGTAATATTATCCGCTTATCCGCTTATCAACATATTATGCCAATCGGATTAAGTATATGCTCTAAATTTTGCGGAGAAAAATGACTTAGCTTAAGGCGAGATTTGACGTAAATGGTTACCCCCTTTGCCATAGAGTATTAAAACAACAAATACAAAAAAGCTCCTTTATATTAAATAAAGGAGCTTTTTATTATTTTTCACTTATGCGTATTTACAGATTTTGTAAAATGGCATCAACAGAAGCTTTCGCGTCACCAAGTAACATTTCTGAGTTTTCTTTAAAGAACAGAGGGTTTTGTACACCAGCATAACCAGCACCCATTGAACGTTTAAAGACAACAACTTTGCTTGCTTCCCAAACACTTAACACTGGCATACCTGAAATAGGTGTACCTGGTTCATTTGCTGCTGGGTTAACGGTATCATTTGCACCGATAACTAATACAACGTCAGTCTCAGGGAAGTCTTCGTTAATTTCATCCATCTCTAAAACGATATCGTAAGGCACTTTAGCTTCAGCCAATAATACGTTCATGTGGCCTGGAAGACGACCCGCAACAGGGTGAATGCCAAAGCGAACGTTTTTACCTTTATCGCGAAGACGTTTAGTGATTTCAGCAACAGGGTATTGTGCTTGTGCAACAGCCATACCATAACCTGGTACGATAATTACATTTTTAGCCGCTTTAAGTGATTCAGCCACTTCTTGTGCGTTAGTTTCGATATGCTCGCCGTATTCTTGATCAGCCGCCGCAGAAGTGTCTTCGTTACCAAAGCCACCCAAGATAACGCTGATAAATGAGCGGTTCATCGCTTTACACATGATGTAAGAAAGAATCGCACCACTCGAACCAACTAATGCACCGGTAATGATAAGTAGATCATTTGCTAGCATGAAACCTGTCGCAGCCGCAGCCCAACCAGAGTATGAGTTAAGCATTGATACAACTACTGGCATATCTGCACCACCAATAGATGCAACTAAGTGCCAACCAAATGCTAAGGCAATGACGGTCATAATGATCAATGCTGTTAGGCCTAGATCACCGCTAACAAACGCAACAAGCAAGAATGCAGATGAAGTAACCGCAGCAATGTTGATCCAGTTTTTACCTGGTAATGATAATGCAGCACTATTTACTTTACCGCTTAGCTTACCAAAGGCAACAATAGAACCCGTGAAGGTCACTGCACCAATAAAGATACCTAGGAACACTTCTACGTCATGAATGGTCTTCGCTGCACCTAATAAGATGCCGTGATCTAAGTAGGAGTTGAAACCGATGAATGCAGCCGCTAAACCTACGAAGCTGTGTAGAATCGCAATTAGCTCTGGCATTGAAGTCATTTCAACTTTTAATGCTAAACGCACACCAATTGCAGCGCCGACAGCCATTGCGATGGTGATGTAACCAAGACCCGATACCTGTGCACTTGCAATTGTTGCAAATACAGCGATGATCATACCAATAATACCAAACAGGTTACCCTTACGAGCGCTCTCTTGGCTACTTAAGCCATTAAGGCTTGCGATGAATAGAATGGCAGCGATGATATATGCTGCTGTAATTAATCCTTGAGACATTATTATTTATCCTTTTGGAACATTTTCAACATACGGTGTGTTACGGTAAAACCGCCCACAATGTTGATCGTTGCAATTAATATTGCAATGGTAGATAACACGGTAACAACGACGTTATCGCTACCCACTTGTAATAATGCACCGACGATAATGATGCCACTGATTGCATTAGTTACACTCATAAGCGGAGTATGTAGTGAATGTGCAACATTCCAAACAACACCGTAGCCTACGATACATGCCAGCATAAATACCGTGAAATGTGCTAAGAAATCAGTTGGTGCAACAGTTGCAAGCCAACCAAATAAACCCGCACCAACGATAGCTGCAACAGGTTTAATCCATTTGTTTGGTGCTTTTTCTTCAACAACAACGGCTTCTTTTGCTTCTTCAGCTTTTGCCGCAGGTGCCGCACTTACATTGATAGCTGGTGGTGGCCAAGAGATTTCTCCCTCTTTAACAACCGTTGCACCGCGGATAACTTCATCTTCAAAATCGATGTCAATTTGGCCATCTTTGTTTTTACAAAGTAGCTTCATCAAGTTAACGAGGTTGGTGGCGTAAAGTTGGCTTGATTGTGTTGGTAGACGACTTGGTAAGTCAGTGTAACCGATGATCTTCACGCCGTTTTCAGAAGTGAAAATTTCATCTTTAACCGTTAATGCTGCATTACCGCCTGCTTGAGCTGCTAAATCAACAATTACGCTACCCGCCTTCATCGATTTAATCATCTCTTCAGAGATAAGTTTTGGTGCTGGCTTACCAGGAATAAGCGCCGTTGTGATAATAATATCCACATCTTTTGCTTGTTCAGCCATCATCGCTGCTTGCGCTTGTTGGTATCCTTCACTCATGGTTTTAGCGTAACCATCTGAGCTAACTTCTTCTTCATCTTGGTAATCAACAACCAAGAATTCAGCGCCCATACTTTCAACTTGTTCTTTTACTTCTGGACGTGTATCAAATGCACGAACGATTGCGCCAAGGCTTCCTGCTGCACCAAGTGCGGCAAGACCGGCAACACCTGCACCAATAATTAATACTTTTGCTGGTGGTACTTTACCGGCAGCAGTAATTTGACCTGTGAAGAAACGACCAAACTGATTTGCTGATTCGATAACGGCACGATAACCAGCAATATTTGCCATAGAGCTTAGTGCGTCAAGTGCTTGTGCACGAGATGTGCGTGGAACGCTGTCCATTGCAATTACACTGATATTTTTAGCTTCTAGTTTTTTAAGCAGTTCTGGGTTTTGTGCTGGCCAGATAAAGCTCACTAAAGTTGCGCCCTCTTTAAACTGTGCTATTTCAGATTCTGTTGGTGCGTTAACTTTGAAGATAATATCAGAGGCTAAAACAGCGTTTGTTTCTGCACTAATCTCAGCACCTGCTTCACTGAATAATTGGTCTGAAAAGCTAGCGTTAGCGCCGGCGTTTGTTTCTACAAGAAAAGTAAAACCTTGTTTTCTTAACAGCTCAACCGTTTTCGGTGTCGCTGCTACGCGGTTTTCATTTTCTTGGATCTCTCTAGGTATACCTATTTGCATAGTAAGTCCGTGATCGCTTGTTGTTATAATGAATAATTAGTGGTTGATTTTACGTACAATTTACAAGGATAAATAGATCTGGATCATTTTCAGTCTTTATTTGTAGCCGTAACGTTAATCTTGAATGCTTTGCTTCGATTCTGTTGTTTTCTTACAGCAAGAAATCGAGAGTTAAATATTAGTTAAAAAATGTGAGTTAGGCTAGCTTTTTAAGGGGAGAAAGGCGTTGTTTTTACAACAATAGCGTTACTTGATATAAGAAAACGCTATATGGTGTTAAAGAAATGTAAATTTAACTCTTTTATGAAATAAATTTACATAAAGGTAAACTGCTTAATTAGGCGTTTCATTGAGAAAGGGCGGAGCGCAATGAAAAGTGATTCGTTCTTCACTACTTGGATGAGTTAATGTAATGCTACCTGCATGTAACGCTAAACGCTCTGGAGAAAAACATTTACCAAATTGTGTTGCATAAAAATCATCACCAACAATAGGATGACCAAGTTGTTGCATATGTACACGGAGTTGATGAGTTCTCCCTGTTAGTGGCGTTAACTCAACCACAGTGGTTAATTTCTCGCGTTTAAGTACTTTCCATTGCGTTTGTGAGCTTTTACCCTGGTCAAAGTCGACAATTTGGCGAGGTCGGTTTTCCCAGTCACAACGAATAGGTAGATCGACTAGTCCATTATCCTGCTCGATAACCCCTTCAACTCGCGCGTAATAGGTTTTATCAATCACTTTTTGCTGAAACTGACGGCCGATATGACTTTGCGCAGACTTACGCATCGCTAAAACAATAATACCTGATGTGGCTAAATCTAATCGATGCACCACACAAGCTGTTGGCCAGACACGTAAAATACGAAGTGCTAAACTATCTGCATGTTTCTTCTCTCGACCAGGTACACTCAATAATCCCGAAGGTTTATTGAGCACCACAATATCATCATCTTGATAAAGGATATCTAGGTAGGGCTTTTGTGGTGGATTGTAGACAAAATGTGGCATAGTAAAGGTCTGCTTTAAGGCTGGAAAGCTGTAAGGCTATAGGGAAATCCCGCTAGCTTCAAGCTTTACTCAGTTTGCATTCTAGCCTTCAAGCGCTCTAGCTTTCGGCTCGAAGTCGTATGGCTATAAGGAAAGCATTCAATCTCAAGCCTTATAGCCTTTGTTTTCAAGATTGTGTTGAAACAATAAAACGAATCGCATCAAGTTTCAGCTGGGTTTGATCTAATATTTGCTCAAAGTGATGCTGTTGATCGCGAATATATTGGATTTCATCTTCACGAATATTAGGGTTAACTGCTTGTAGTGCCTGCAATCTGTCTCTATCCCCCTGAAGCGTTTGTTGCATCTCGGTTTTTGCGGTTAATAAAATATCATCCATTAACGTTTGTGCCGTGGCTTTTGAATCTTTTATTAACTGGTGAATCAAAGGCTGTGAAGTATTGGCAATTTTACGACTGATATGGCGATTAATCGGCGTTAATTGACGATCGAAACTATCAAAAGTGACATTTTCACCCAGGTTTTTACCATTTTTATCTAACAACAAACGTATTGGCGTTGTTGGTAAGAAACGACTCAACTGTGCATTGTCGGTATTTATCGTTTCAACAACGTAAATAAGCTCTAAAAAAGTAGAAGCCGGGGGCAGTGAATTATTCTTAAGCACTGCAACAGAGGTTGTGCCAGTGTCACTACTTAAAATCATCTCCATACCACCTAAAATCATTGGGTGTTCCCAAGTAAGATAGTGTACATCATCACGACTTAAAGCGGTTTGTCGATTAAAAGTCACCGTTGCCCCTTCCTCTGGCAAGCCTGGGAAATCGGAAGTTAACATATGATCCGTAGGTTTGAGGACTAAGCAATGCTCGTTTTGATCTTCTTGTTGCACACCAACGACATCGAATAGCTGCAAGGCAAAAGTGGTAAAGTCAGGTAATTGATCAATTTCAGTGATGTCATCAAGCAAGTTACTGTCGTGTAGAACCCCACTCGAATTGATTTCTAATAGACGATCTCGTCCCTGCTCTAATTGTGCTTTTAATTTTTCATTCTCTGCGCGAGTATTGTTGAGCAATTTATCGAACTCACCATTCTCATTTTCGCCCGTTGCAAGTAGCGCAATAAGATCATCTTTTACTAATTCATATACCGTATGTCCGGTTGGGGTTGTTTGCGTGAAGGCAGACAATCCATTTTCATACCACTTTTGTAAGTGCTCTTGTGCCGTATCTTTAAGGTAAGGGGTATAAATTTGAATATCACAACGTTGCCCGATACGGTCAAGACGGCCAATGCGTTGCTCTAATAAATCTGGATTAATAGGTAGATCAAACAATACTAAGTGGTGTGCAAATTGGAAGTTACGTCCTTCAGAGCCTATTTCTGAACAGAGCATTACCTGCGCGCCATCTTCTGTTTGAGCAAAATAAGCCGCTGCTTTATCACGCTCAACCAGTGACAACCCTTCATGGAAAACAGCTGCCTTAATTGCTTCTCGTGTACGTAGTGCTTCCTCAAGAGCAAGAGCTGTTTCAGCTTGTGCGGCAATGATTAAGATTTTTTCATCTTTAAATTGCTGAATTAAATCAATTAACCAACTAATGCGCGGGTCAAAAGTACACCAAGAATTTGATGTGCCACCTTCAAAGGTTTGGTACATCTGTTCAGGGTAAAGTGCGCTAAAGGCTTGATCTTGCAATGTACCAGAAGGCAGCATTTTCGAAACTTTCATTGCCGTTTTATATTGATCCGGTAAAGGCAATGCGATCGATTTTAAAATACGTTTAGGGAACCCTTTAATTGCCGAACGCGTATTACGGAAAAGTAAGCGGCCTGTTCCATGTCTGTCTAGCAAATTACTGATTAATTCACGCTCAGCTTGGCTACGTTCAGTATCACCGGGAGGGAAATCTTCGATTACTTTAAGTAGTGGTTGCACATCTTGTTCACTGAGCAATTCAGTAATACTGTTTTGTGCATCATTAGATAAAGGCTGGTTATCAAGTAATTGATTTACAGCATCAACAACAGGTTTGTAACCAGATTCTTCATCCACAAACTTTTGATAATCGTAAAAACGGTTTGGATCTAATAAACGTAAACGAGCAAAATGGCTTTCATGACCAAGTTGATCTGGCGTTGCCGTTAATAACAGTACACCAGGTGTTTCATTCGCTAATGCTTCAACGACTTGGTATTCACGGCTCGGTTTTTCACTATCCCAAATAAGGTGATGTGCTTCATCGACAATTAATAGATCCCACTCTGCTTCTAATGCATGGTCAAAATGCACTTTTTTACGCAATAAATTGATACTACAGAGAACTAACTGCTCCGTTTCAAATGGGTTAATCTCATCAACATAAGCTTCGTTACAACGGCTGTCATCGAAAATACTAAAGTGTAAGTTGAAGCGGCGCATCATTTCAACTAACCATTGGTGTTGCAGGTTTTCAGGTAAAACGATTAACACTCTTTTAGCACGACCTGTAATGATCTGTTGGTGAATGATTAACCCGGCTTCAATAGTTTTACCAAGACCTACTTCATCGGCTAGAAGAATGCGAGGTGCGTGTCGCTGACCAACTTCTTCCGCAATGTAAAATTGGTGAGGTATAAGGTCAACCCTTGGACCTAATAAACCGCGTAGGTTTGATTTTTGCTGTGTATGTTGGTTAAGTAATGCTTTATAGCGCAGTACAAATCGATCGAATTTATCAATTTGGCCTGCAAATAATTTGTCTTGTGGTTTGTTAAACTTAATAAAGTTATTAAGAAAGGTCTCTTTTAAACGAATAACTTCATCACTTCCAACAGCTGTACCTATATAAGTGATAAGTTCTCCCTCATCGTCGATTTCTGTCACCAATATTTTTGAATCATCATGGCTGATGATTTCATCGCCAACATTAAATCGAACACGCGTGATAGGGGCGTCGGTGATGGAGTAGAGGCGTTGTTCACCTGATGCAGCGAACAAAAGTGTCAACATGCGTCCTTCAATAGCGACGATTGTGCCTAATCCTAATTCTGATTCTGCATCACTGATCCAACGTTGACCCAAAGAAAATGTCATAAAATACCACTCAAAAATAAATACATAGAAAAATAAGGCGCACATATTACCTAAATGTGTGCATTGATTACTAATCATAAAACTATAAAGTTGAATTTCAATAAAACTAGCATATAAATGAAGAAATAACGGGGTTGGTTAATATATAGGCAGTTAGGTTTTAATTGAAAATTAACGCTTGCCAAGGCTTTCTCAATCCCTATAATGCGACCCCACAGATACGGACGGCAACGCAAGTTACCAACTAAGTCCGAAGCAACAAACTCCTTACTTTAAGTTAAGGGATTTTGAGTCAACTAAAACGTTTAAAGTAATTTAAATAAACGATTGACAAGCTTCAAAGGTAGCGTATTATACGCACCTCGCTGATACGGCCTAGCCGGTAAGCACGCTCTTTAACAATTTAATCAAACAATCTGTGTGAGCATTGATAGTAGATTTCAAAATAGTCCTTCGGGACAAAAAATCAATATCAGTGACACACGAATTAATTCATTAATTCAGAATAACAAATCGTTACTTATTTAGGTAAG